>NZ_SCTN01000201.1 GCF_004297345.1 Aquabacterium sp.
CCTTCGAGCTCCTGCACGATCTTGCCGTTGCCACGCACCGGGCCGTCCAGGCGCTGCAGGTTGCAATTGACCACGAAGATCAGGTTGTCGAGCTTTTCGCGCGCGGCCAGGCCGATGGCGCCCAGCGATTCGGGTTCGTCCATCTCGCCGTCACCGCAGAACACCCAGACCTTGCGTTTGGACGTATCCGCAATACCGCGTGCATGCAGGTATTTCAGGAAGCGCGCCTGGTAGATGGCCGTGATCGGGCCCAGGCCCATCGACACCGTGGGGAACTGCCAGAACTCGGGCATCAGCTTGGGATGCGGGTAGCTGGGCAGGCCCTTGCCGCCGGTTTCCTGGCGGAAGTTGACCAGTTGCTCTTCGGAGATGCGCCCTTCCAGGAAGGCTCGGGCATAGATGCCTGGCGCCGAGTGGCCTTGTATATAGAGCAGGTCGCCGCCGTGATCGGGCGTATCCGCATGCCAGAAGTGGTTGAAGCCGCAACCCAGCATGCTCGCCAGAGAGGCAAACGAGGAGATATGGCCGCCCAGGTCGCCGCCGTCAGCCGGGTTGTGGCGGTTGGCGCGCACCACCATGGCCATGGCGTTCCAGCGCATGTAGGCGCGCAGGCGCTCTTCCATCTCCAGATTGCCTGGGCAATGGGCCTCGTCTTCGGGCGCAATGGTGTTCACGTAAGCCGTCGTGGCCGAAAAAGGCATGTCGATGCCAGCCTGACGGGCGTGATCCAGCAAGTTCTCGAGCAGGTCATGCGCACGGGCACGCCCCTCGGTTTCGATGACGCCACTGAGGGCGTCCAGCCATTCACGGGTTTCCTGAGGATCCATGTCCATGGATGTGGACACAATTGGATCAATTGCAGACATGGGTTCTGTCTCCTGTTGATGAGGCTTATTTCACAGTATGGACATAAGCCAGCGATTCGCGAACGTGGATAAACGTTGCAAACCCGGTCACTCCAAAGCGTTTCAGCGACAACCGTATTCGCCACTTATTGCATGGTGTAGAAAATATACGCCTGAACAAGGGCGCTCAAATTGTGGAAGTCCACACCGATAATTCCGCCATGGCATTTTCCTCATCCACCAACTCCCCGGCGACCTTGCCCTCGGCAGCGCCCGGGCAGACGAACCGCTTGTTCTGGCGCTGGTGGCGCAAGCAGTCTCCCTCCCAGCAGGACCGGTACGCGACCCTGGGTCCGCTGGTTTCCGTGCTGCTGTTTCTGGCGGCGATCATTGCCGCGTTCTGGTATTTGCGTAACGAAGAACTGGAACGCGAACAGGAGTCGGTGAAACGCGACACTGAGGTGGTTCAGCAACAGATTCGCCTGCGCTTGATTGAAAACCAGGAGCAGTTACTGCGTCTGGGCCGCGAAATCAGCATCAAGGCGGTCACGCCTGAACAATTCATGCGGCAGGCCGGCGATTTCGTCCGCGCCCGCCCTGAAGTGATCAGCGTGTCATGGGTGCAGGCAGACGAAAGCGTCAAAGCCGCGCGCACCACTTTGAGCCTGCCCTTGGACCCCTCCCAGGCTATGGATCTGGACCCGTTGGGCGGCCGCACCGAAACTTACGACCCGCTACACGTGGCCAAAGAGCCGCAAAGTGCGTTCAAGCTGGCGCGAGATCGCGGGCAACCCATCTACTCCAAGCCCTACGCCAATCAAATGAGCGGGCGGGTCATTCAGGTGCATGTTCCCCTGATGGACCGCAGCGGTTTCATCGGCACGGTTGTGACCGAGTACTCGCTGGAATCACTATTGCGTTACCTGGTGCCGCGCGAGGTGGCCAGCCGGCACGCCATGGGCCTGATCCAGGCTGACGGCGACATGCTCACCAGTACGGTGGGTGGCGACAGCGGCACCTCGGTCAAACCCACCTTCATCTACGACGTGATCGTCACGCCGGTAGGCAACGGGCTCATGCTGCGCGGCATGGGCTTTCGGACGTCCTCCAACCTGATCGGCAACACGCTGTTCTGGATGGTGGTGGCGCTCTCGGCCCTGACCGTCTGGACGCTGATGGGTACCTTGCGCCACATGCGGCGCCGCTCGCAGATCCAGAAAACCCTGGTGCAGGAAACCAACTTCCGCCGGGCGATGGAAAACTCCATGCTGACCGGCATGCGCACCATCGACCTGGAAGGCCGCATCACCTACGTGAACCCGGCCTTTTGCGCCATGACCGGCTTCTCGGAAGAAGAGTTGATCGGCTGCGTGCCGCCCTACCCCTACTGGCCCAAAGACCGCCTGGACGAGTTCAACCGCATGTTCCAGCAAGAACTGCTGGGCCGCAGCCCCATGGGCGGCATTGAAGTGGTGATGCAACGGCGCGACGCCAGCCAGTTCGACGCCCGCATGTACGTGTCTCCGCTGATTGATGCCCAGGGTGACCAGACCGGCTGGATGACCTCGGTCACCAACATCACGGAAGCCAAGCGGGTACGCGACCAGCTCACGGCCGCCCACGAACGCTTCACCACCGTGCTCGAAGGCCTGGATGCGGCTGTGTCCGTGGTCTCGGTTCAGCGCGGCGAGTTGCTGTTTGCCAACCGCTCCTACCGTCTGTGGTTCGGCGCCAATCCCGACGCCCACACCCAGCTGACCGGCGGCGAAATCATGCCCGACGAGATCATCGACGGCGATGAATCCGTGGATCACTTCGGCGGCCTGCCCACGCAGGCGCTGACCAACGCCGGCAGCGACACCCGCGAAGTCCTCATGGAGAGCGTCCAGAAGTGGTTCGACGTACGCGCCCGCTACGTGCAGTGGACCGACGGCCACCTCGCCCAGATGCTGATCGCCACCGACATCAGCGCACGCAAGCATGCCGAAGAGGCTGCGGCGCGCCAAGCCGAGAAGTCGCAGTTCACCAGCCGCCTGATCACCATGGGTGAAATGGCCTCGACGGTGGCGCACGAACTGAACCAGCCACTGGCCGCCATCTCCAACTACTGCAGCGGCATGATCAGCCGCGTTCAATCGGGCAACTTCGACAACGAGCAACTGGTTGGGGCACTCGAAAAGACCTCTCGCCAGGCGCAGCGGGCCGGCCAGATCATCCACCGCATCCGCCAGTTCGTGAAGCGCAGCGAGCCGCAACGCCAGCCCTCCAAGGTGCGCGACATCACCGATGCCGTGCTGGAGTTGGCCGTTTTCGAGATGAAACGCCGCCGTGTGACGCTCAATGCCACCATCGCCAACCGCCTGCCCATCCTGATGGCCGACCCCATCCTGATTGAACAGGTGCTGCTCAACCTGCTCAAAAATGCGGCAGAGGCCATCGATTCGTCACAGATGCCACAGTCGCGCCGCATCATCGATTTGCGCGTTCAACAGAAGAAGACGGAAGAGCAAGGCCCGGTGGTCGAGTTCTCCGTCAGCGACGGCGGCCCGGGCATGAAGGAAGAGATCCTGGCCCGACTTTTCGAGGCTTTCCACTCCACCAAGGCCGAAGGCTTAGGGATAGGCCTAAGTCTGTGCAGATCCATCATTGAGTCACATCATGGCCGGATCAAGGCCGAGAACATCTACAATGAGGACACGGTGGTAGGGTGTCGGTTCACGTTCACCCTGCCGATTGACAGTGGCAGTGACACGGATTTTGCAGATACGGTCACCACCCCTTCCAACGACTTACTTGCCGATAACCCATGAGCTTGATCCCCAAAAAAGGCACTGTGTATGTGGTTGATGACGACGAGGCCGTGCGCGACTCGTTGCAATGGCTGCTGGAAGGCAAGGACTATCGCGTCCGTTGCTTTGACTCTGCCGAGTCCTTCCTCGCCCGTTTCGACCCCCGTGAAGTAGCCTGCCTGATCGCCGACATCCGCATGGATGGCATGAGCGGACTGGAACTGCAGGACAAGCTCCTGGAGCGCAAGTCCCCGCTGCCCATCGTGTTCATCACTGGCCACGGCGACGTGCCCATGGCTGTGAACACCATGAAGAAGGGCGCGATGGACTTCATCGAGAAGCCCTTCAAGGAAGATGCCCTGGTTGCCCTGGTCGAGCGCATGCTGGAACAAGCCCGCTCAGCCTTCTCGCAATCGCAAGAAGCCGCCAGCCGCGAAGCGCTGCTGTCTCGCCTGACCACGCGTGAAGCCCAGGTGCTGGAGCGTATCGTGGCCGGCCGACTGAACAAGCAGATCGCCGACGACCTGGGCATCAGTATCAAGACGGTGGAAGCCCACCGCGCCAACGTGATGGAAAAGCTCAACGCCAACACCGTGGCAGATCTGCTCAAGATCGCGCTGGGTGCCAACGCCCCGGCCGGCGGCGCGCCCACCAAGTAATCTGTCCGAGGGCTGTTCGCAGCCCCTTTGATACCGGACCTCCCAAGGCCGCCTCAACCCCAGTGGCGGCCTTGTGCATTTGAACTCCTGAATTCAACCGCTTTCCCCCGGAGCAGCCCATGCCAGCCCAACTCATCGACGGCAACGCCCTGTCCAAACAACTGCGTGGCGAAGTCGCCACCCGCGCAGCCAAGCTGACCGCCCAAGGCCTCAAGCCCGGTCTGGCCGTGATCCTGGTGGGCGACAACCCTGCCAGCCAGGTCTACGTGCGCAACAAGGTCAAGGCCTGTGAAGACAGTGGCCTGAACTCCGTGCTGGAAAAGTACGACGCCACCATGACCGAGGCCGAACTGCTGGCCCGCGTCAAGGCGCTGAACAACGATCCATCCATCCACGGTATCCTGGTGCAACTGCCACTGCCCAAGCACATCGACGACCACAAAGTCATCGAAGCCATCTCGCCCGCCAAGGACGTGGACGGCTTCCACGTGGCCAGCGCCGGCGCCCTGATGGTGGGTGAGCAAGGCTTCAAGGCCTGCACGCCCTACGGCTGCATGAAGATGCTCGAATCCATCGGCATGAAGGATCTGCGCGGCAAGCACGCCGTGGTGATCGGCCGCTCCAACATCGTCGGCAAGCCCATGGCCATGATGCTGCTGGCCGCCAACGCCACCGTCACGATCACGCACAGCGGCACCGCCGATCTGGGCGCCATGACCCGCCAGGCTGACATCGTGGTCGCCGCCGTGGGCAAGCGCAATGTGCTGACTGCCGACATGATCAAGCCGGGTGCCGTCGTGATCGACGTGGGCATGAACCGTGACGACGAAGGCAAGTTGTGTGGCGACGTCGATTTCGCCGGTCTCAAGGAAGTTGCCGGCTGGATTACCCCTGTACCAGGCGGTGTCGGCCCGATGACGATTACCATGTTGCTGGTCAATACCATCGAAGCCGCAGAACGCGAGGCCGCCGCCCGCGCCTGAGCTTCGGATCCACTTGCACATCAGGACACCATGAGCACCAATCCCCTGCTTGACATCACCGGCCTGCCCCTGTTTGACCAGATCAAGCCCGAGCACGTCACGCCTGCGCTGGATACCTTGCTGGCCGAGGCCGAGGCCTCGCTGGCCAAAGTGGTGGGCCCTGATGTGCCGCCTGACTACGATGCCCTGTCCCTGCTGCTGGACGTGAGCACCGAGCGCCTGGGCCGCGCCTGGGGCGCAGTGGGCCATCTCAACGCCGTGGCTGACACGCCCGAGTTGCGCGCCGCCTTCAATGAGAACCTGCCGCGCATCACCGAGTTCTACACCCGCCTGGGCGCCGACGAGCGCCTGTACGCCAAGTACAAGGCCCTGAACGAAGCGCAAAAAACAGCAGAACCGGATCGCCGCCTGAGCTCCGCTCGCCAGCGCGCGCTGGACAACGCCCTGCGCGGCTTTGTGCTGGGTGGTGCCGAATTGCAGGGCGATGCCAAGAAGCGCTTTGCCGAGATCCAGGAAGAGCAAGCGGCCAAGTCGCAGTCCTTCTCCGAACACGTGATGGACTCGACCGATGCCTACGCTCACTATGTGCGCGAAGACGAACTGGCCGGCGTACCGGAAGACATCATCCAGGCCACCAAGGCCATGGCAGAAGGCGAAGCCAAGGAAGGCCACAAGCTGACCTTGCACATGCCCATCTACCTGCCCGTCATGCAGTACGCGACCAATCGCCATCTGCGTGAAACCATGTACCGCGCCTACAGCACGCGTGCCTCTGAATTCGGCCCGACCGAGCGCGACAACACCGCGCTCATGAGAGACATCGTGGCCCTGCGCCAGGAAGAGGCCGTGCTGCTGGGCTACAAGACCTTCGCGGATGTGTCGCTGGTGCCCAAGATGGCCCGCAACCCAACGCAGGTCATGGACTTCCTGCGTGATCTGGCCAAGCGCGCCCGCCCCTTCGCAGAAAAGGACATGGCCGAGCTGCGCGAGTTCGCCAGGACCGAATGCGGCATCGATGACCTGCAAGCCTGGGACGTGGCTTTCGTTAGCGAAAAGCTCAAGGAAGCCCGCTACGCCTTCAGCGATCAGGAAGTCAAACAGTACTTCACCGAGCCGACCGTGCTCAAGGGCCTGTTTGGCCTGATCGAATCCTTGTTCGACGTGAAGATCCTGCCTGACACGGCCCCCGTCTGGCATGAGTCGGTGCGCTTCTTCCGCATCGAGCGCGCCAATCAACTGATCGGCCAGTTCTACCTCGACCCCTACGCCCGCACCGGCAAGCGCCCCGGCGCCTGGATGGACGATGTGCGCGGCCGCTGGAAG
>NZ_SCTN01000202.1 GCF_004297345.1 Aquabacterium sp.
GCGAAAGCCATCCAGATCCATGCTGAGCACGGTGAAGGGCTCGCCCGTGCGCATGGCATGCGCCATCTCCACTTCCAGCGCCTGATGGAACTGGGTGCGGTTGGCCAGGCCGGTGAGCGGGTCGGTCATCGCCAGGTGGTGCAATTGCACGATGGTCTGGCGGGATGACAGCTGATCTGAAGCGAGCAGGGCCAGGTCCTTGAGCGCCAGGCGGTCAATGGCCGTGAAGGGGCGCGCTTGCGTGTCCCAGATGGCCAAGGTGCCGAGGATCAAGCCTTGCGCATTGCGCAAAGGGGCGCTGGCATAGAAGCGCCAGTGCGGTGGTTGCGTGACCAGTGGGTGCTGCGCAAAGCGGCTGTCGCGGCTGAGGTCTTCCACTACGAGCACGTCTTCGCTTTGCGCCATGGCATGGGCGCACAGGCTGCGATCGCGCGCTTGCTCGCTGTCACTCATGCCGATGCTGGCCTTGAACCACAGGCGATCTGCGTCCATCAGGCCGATGCTGGCGGCTGGTACGTGGAAGGTGCGTGCGGCCAGCCTCACCAGCGCGTCGCTGACGGCGCAAGGGCCACTGTCCAGCACTTCACAAGCGTGCAGGGCAGACAGGCGTTGCGCTTCGTTGATCAGGGCGGGTGCAGCCAGTGGGGCTGCTTCGATGGGGGGTACTGCTTGGTCTGACATGGGTCACCAGAAATCCGTTTGCATGTTTATCGGCGCCATGGCCTCAAACAGAAGGGCAAAACCCGCTTGATCAGGGACTTCACCGGGTGGGTTTTGGCAGCCCCCCGTGATCAGGGGCTCGGCCAACCGTGATCTGCATCACGCCTGTTACGCGCGGAATCAAGGAGCAGGGATTGCCCTGCACACGGCACGAGCGGGGCGCGGCACCATGACTACACCTGATGTCCAGGTTTCGCAGCAAGGAGCAAGTCACATGAACCCATCTCAATGCACCCAACCCGATCAACTCTTTGGCGCCTGCATGCACGCCGGTGGTTGGCCCAAGCTGGGATGGTCGATGCAAGACGATGCCGATGAAACGCTGACCTGCTACGACGAGCAGATGCACTGAGCATTCACTTTACCAACGTGCGCGGGCTGGTGGCACCTCGTTGCTGGAGTCCGTGATCACGGCCTGATCGCGCCCGCCATGCTTGGCGCGATACAAGGCCTGATCGGCCTCGTGGATGAGCGAGGCGGCATCCTTGGTGGGATAAGGAATGGTCGTGCTCAGGCCGATACTGCATGTCAGCCGCACGGGCTGGCCCTGGTGCATCAACTGGATACTTCGTACCTGATCCAGCATGCGTTGGGCCACCACGCGCGCACCGGCTGCATCTGTTTCAGCCAGCAACACCACGAACTCTTCGCCACCGTAGCGGGAGACGAAGTCAGTTGAGCGTCCGCAGCCTGCGCGCAAGGCGATGGCCACTTCCTTGAGGCAGGTATCGCCAAAGGGATGGCCATGGGTGTCGTTGACCTGCTTGAAATGGTCGATGTCCACCATCATCAGGGACACCGGCCCGCCATGGCGGCATTGCCGCGCCCATTCGTAGGCGTATTGCCGATCGAAGTACATGCGGTTGGGCACTTGCGTGAGGCCATCCGTCAGGCTGGCCAGTTCCAGTTCGCGTGCTTGTTGCGCTGAAAGCCGTTGCGCCAGGCGCGCATCCCAGTAGTCCTTCTGCACAATGCCCGATGAGCGGCGCAAATACAGCGTGAGCACCACTTCCATGCCCATCATGATCTTCTGATCGGGGGTGTGCTGCAGCGCTTGTGCGATCACGACCGGGATGATCATCGCCAAGGGATACGGAAAGCGCAGCGCGGCGTTGATGCCAAACAGCGTGTTGCCGCCGGCACAGAAGGCCACGGTCAGCGTGAGCATGATCCAGGCAATGCCTTCGGTCGGTGCAAGGTAGATGCAGATGCCGGTGAGCGTGCCCCAATAGGCGGCGATCGCCAGGGTCATGATCTTGAAGGTCTGCTCGGCGAGTTGGCGGCGCGTCTGGAGTTGACGGGCCAGGTTCTGGTTGAGGTGGGCGCGCACCACGGCCATCAGCAGCAGGCCGCCCACATTGCCCCAGGTCAGCAAAGGCCAGCGTTGTGCGGCGCCGCTGAACAGGGCCACGATCATCCACATGGCGGGATAAATCCAGATGCCCAGGGCGGTGCGCTCGGCCGTGTCCAGCAGGCAACGTATGGCCAGTTCATCGTCTGAAGCTGGACGTTGTGATTGCAATGTGAGGCGCAGGCCACCGGTTTCATCCTGCGAATTCGGAGCAGGTGGGATCATCGGCATGCCTGAAGCACTGGGCGGGAGACTTTCCATGGCTTCAGGGATATCGGAGCGATCATTTCTGACTTGAGCGGCCAATCTTTTGCCTGGCGCGCCTACACTGGCCGAATGTCATTTGCTCAACTCGGCCTGTCGGCCGCGCTGGTTCGCGTTGCCGCGGATCAAGGTTTCGAAACACCCACGCCTATCCAGGAAGCGGCCATCCCCGTCATCCTCGATGGCCATGATGTGCTGGGTCTGGCCCAGACCGGATCCGGCAAGACGGCGGCCTTTGCGCTGCCGGTACTGCAGCACTTGCTCAACGAGCGCCCCCGCGCCCCTAAACGCTTGCGCGTGCTGGTGCTCGTGCCCACGCGCGAACTGGCCATGCAGGTTGGTGATGTGATGCGCGAACTCAGCCAGGGCTTGTCGGGCGCGATCAAGGTGGTGACGGCATTTGGCGGCGTCTCCATCAATCCGCAGATGATGAGCTTGCGCGGTGGCGCCGATATCGTGGTGGCCACGCCGGGCCGCCTGCTTGACCTGGTCGATCACAACGCACTGCGCCTGTCTGATGTCGGTGCCCTGGTGCTGGATGAGGCCGATCGTTTGCTGGACATGGGCTTCACCGAGGAGCTGACCGACATCCTGGAGATGCTGCCCGCACAACGCCAGAGCCTGTTCTTCTCGGCCACCTTCCCCGAGGATGTGCAGGCGCTGGCGCATGCTTTGCTGACGGATCCTGTGCTCATCGAGCTCGCCAGCGAGCCCGAGCATGCGCCTGACATCACGCAGCGGTCCATCAAGGTGGATGCGGCCAAGCGCGCCCAGCTGCTGCGCCATCTGATCAAGGCAGAGGGCTGGTCACGTGCGCTCGTGTTTGCTGCCACCAAGTACGGCACCGAACTGGTGGCGCACAAGCTGCACCGAGCCGGTATCAAGGCCGGTTCGCTTCATGGTGATCTGAGCCAGGGTGCACGCCGTGATGTGCTGGAAGCGTTCAAGGCAGGCGAGTTGCAGGTGCTGGTGGCCACCGACGTGGCGGCTCGCGGCATCCATATTGCCGATCTGCCGGTGGTGGTCAATTTCGATCTGCCGCGCTCGGCCGCAGACCATGTGCACCGCATTGGCCGCACCGGCCGCGCCGGTGCCAGTGGGCTGGCTGTGAGCTTTGTCACGCCGGACATGGAAAACCACTTCCGCCTGATCGAGAAGCGGCAGGGGCAGCGGGTGGCGCGCGAACAGCTGGAAGGCTTTGCGCCAGAGGGCCTGGGGGCGTCAACAGGCGATGACGCCACGTTGCAGGACGAGCGCCCTTTGGATGACGCCCAAGCCCCTCGTGGCCTGGACCCTAACGGCGGCATCAAGGGCAAGCGCAAGAGCAAGAAGGACAAGCTGCGTGAGGCCGCTGCGGCCTTGCAAGCCAAGGATGGCGCCTGAAAAAGCGCTTTCGGCGCTTATTTCCAGTAATCCATGAAGCCTGGCTTGAAGTGCAGGTATTGCCAGCCCATGGCTTTGTTCAACGCTGCGACCTTGGGCTCAATGGCCGCCGGTGCTTCACGGAACATGACCCACAGTTTGGCGTGTTCGTTGTAGACCGAGCAGCGGTAGCCCCATTGATCCATCAACAGTTGCATGCTGCGGTTGGTGTGGAAGGCGCAGTGCACGGGCAGCAGGTACATCCAGTCCGGGTTCGCGGGTACGTTTTCGGGCACCAGGGTGTGAACGGCCAGGCAGCCTGAGTCGGGCTTCACGTAGGACTCGATCTCGTTCAGCGTCGCGCGGTCCCTGACGTGCTCGAACACGGCTGTGTTGAGCACCAGTTGATGCCCGCAAGGTTTCAGCGCGGATGCCGTCACGGCGTTGACCTCTGGGGTGAAGTACTTGTCGTAGGTGTCCAGGCGCAGATCGAAGTAGTCGCGCAGCAGCCGGGCTACCGCACCGACGCCGCATCCCCAGTCAAGCCAGTCACCGGCGGGGATCAGGTCCTGTTTGCGCATCAACGACAGCATCAAGGCCTGGTTGAAGTAGCGCTGGTTGCGGTTGTAGGGGTTGTCTTCCGTGTAGTGCGTTTGCGAGTGGAAGTCGTTGTTGAGCCGAGCCCATCGCTCGTCACTCATGTCCAGATGGGTTTTGGATGCAGCAAAGCCGCAAGCGCTGCACTTCCAGTAGTCCACCTGATCCAGATCGAACTGGGTGAAGGTCTTGCTGAAAAAATACTGCATGCCGGACTGGCAGATCATGCATTGCATAGGGACGGGCCTCTCTTGTCATTCTCACGGCTTGCTGAGACTGTAAAGCAGTCTGAAGCCTGCGCATGCCTTGAACAAGCCCGTCCATGCCGTGCTTGATTATGGGCAGTTGCTGTTGGCGGTTTTGCCGTTCAGGCGATCCATCACGAAGTCCATGCCTTTGCCCGGCGAGACGGCCAGCAACAGGTGATCACCCGTGGCGATGCGGTTGTAGTCCACGCTCAGGCCTGCTGCGCAGTAGTTCTTGACCAGGGCATCAACATCGGCAATGGGCATGACCTCATCGAGCACGCCTTCGTAGATGTACATCGGCGCCTTGGGCATGCGTGAGCCCATGATGTTGTCGTCAATGATGCGCTTGATCTCCGGCAGGTTCAGGAAATCAGGCGACTTCCAGTACTTGCTGCTTTTCTTGAACACATAGGGCGTGAGCATCTCGGGCTGGCCTTCCACCGTGCCCATCAGGCAGCGGCCGCTGATGTCCTTGACCATGGCCGCACCGTCGGCGGTGACGTAGTCCATCAGGTTCGTCTCGGGATACGCGCGGGACATGCCCACCACGGCGCCGAAGTACATCGCCGCAAACAGGCCACCATCTACTTTCTCCGCGGCGTGCTTGGGGTTCACGGGCAGGCCGCCCATGCTCACGCCGACCAGGTTCATCTCCGGCGCGTATTCAGGCTGCACTTCATTGGCCCAGGCCGTGGCGTGACCGCCGCCCGAGTAGCCCATCAGCGCAACGGGCGAGGTGTTGTTCAAGCCGCTCTTGCTGAACTTCTGCGCCGCACGGATGCCGTCCAGCACGCCATGTGCGGTGTTCATGCCGGCCACCCATTGCGACTGCAGGCCTTCATAGTCTGTCAACACCACCAGCACACCCGCATCCAGCGCCTTGTTCACATTGCCCTTCTCGAACAGCTTGCCGTTGACGGTCAGGGCCGATGGCGTGCAGTTGAGCTGCAGGCTGTCATACATGGCCTGGTAGGACAGCAGCTTGCGCGCGCTGGCAGGTGCCGTCTTGGGAATCAGCAAGGTGGTGACGGCTGCCGTGGGCATGCCCTTGCCATCGGTTGTGCGGAACATCAACTGATAGGCCTGGCTGACGCGGGCCGAGTAGGTGGTGTTGGGGATCGCGCGGTAGCGCAGCACGGTGCCGGGCAGCTTGGTCGCCAGCGTGGTGGCGCTGGGGGGTACGTAGAAACCGTCGTTGACCGGTTGCACGGTGGCGTTGGCCATCGGGTACACCTGCTGGGCCTGGGTCATGCTCACGAAACCAGACAGGCAGATGCCTGCGAGGGACGCGAGTGTCAACGCGGGATACTTGGCGAGGAACTTCTTTGACATGCTCATCTTTCCTTGAAATGGGTGAACGGACTGGTCGGTGCTGGCTGCGGTGCATTAAGTTCATGCAATTGCGTTCGGCTACCGGCTAGCGTTCAGTATTCGGAAAGTAGCGTCGGCAAACTTTCGCCAGCACGCGGCGGTTTTGCGACAAGGCGAAAGCGTGCGGGTTAGTCCCTGCACATTTGTGCATTAATGTGCAGGGGTAAACCAGGGGCGTACGCTGTTGCGACCTGTTGCCTTCGCTTCATACAGCGCCTGATCGGCCTGTGTCTGGAGTTGATCCAGATCGGATTCAGGGTCCGTGCCGCAGACGATATGGGCCACACCCAGGCTGACCGACACCACAGGGGCGGTCAGCGAGCCGGCGTGCGGCATGGCCAGACCGAAGACTGCCTGGCGAATGCTTTCTGCCAGCGTCTGCGCCTGGCGCAGGGTTGCGCCGGGCGCGATCACCATGAACTCTTCGCCGCCCCAACGGGCCAGCAAGCCCTGGTTGACCGGCACCGCTTGCTGCATGGCCGCCGCGACCGCTTGCAGGCAACGATCGCCTGCCGGATGGCCGTAGCGATCGTTGTAGGCCTTGAAGTGATCGACATCGAGCAGGATCATGGCCGCTTGCGTGCCCGGTGTTCGCAAGTGCTGTTGCAGCGCGTCCTGCGCATGGCGGCGGTTGGCGCAGCCGGTCAGCGCATCACGCCGCGACAGCGTATCCAGCGACTTGTTGGTCTCGTCGAGTTCATCGAGCAGTTGCCGCTCTGACTCGTTGAGCCAGAAGCGCAGCCGCTCCTCGTACTCCATTTCGTAACTGGAGATCAGCGAGAAAAAGGCGGTGACCAGGTTCAGCAGCAAGAGGGGCAGCACAGCCGCCGACGGCGCACCGGTATTGGAGGCCAGCAGCCAGCCGTGAATCAGCAGGATCATGCCCGACAGCAGTACCGCCGCTCGAAAGCGCAGGCGCTGCACCAGGTTGCCGTACACCAGCATGGGCGCAAAGCCGGCGTGGGCCAGTGTACGAAGCGGGCTGTGGCTGAGATCGATGATGAGAGCCAGACTGCCTGCTGCCAGCAGCCCGGATACCACGATGAGACTTTCCGCCATCCATGGTGATTGCCGCCCAAACCAGGCCTGCTTTTTGTACAGGCCGTACAGCACCACGATTTCAATCGGCGTACAGATACCCAAGCGTATGAGCAAACCAGTGCGGTGCATATCGGGCAGGATGAACCAATCCGATATCTGGAACAGGTTGTAGATCAGCAGGGCGACAAAGGCACTGATGATGAAGTGCTGCACACGGGGGGCCGTGGAGGCCGCTTCAAAGCGTGCCTCCCAATCGGCAGGAAAACGCAAGCCTTTGAGGCTGCGTTGCAGGTCGTCGGCGCCCAGCGCCTGAGCAGCGTCACGCATGAGGGGTTTTAGCTTCCGCTGTGGCGATGCCGTCTCGCCCTTGCGCCTTGGCCCGGTACAGGGTCTGGTCGGCCTTGTTGATCAAGGCTTGCATCTCCGCCTGGCTTTGGGCTTGGCCCCAACTCAGGCCTTGGCTGATGGTCACGATGTCCATGGCATCAGGCCTGAAATGATGCGGTATGGCCAAGGCCTTGACCGTGCTGCGGATGCGTTGCGCCACATCCAATGCTTCTTGAGCCGAGGTCTGGCGCAGGATCAGGGCAAACTCTTCGCCGCCAATGCGTGCGACCAGGTCTTCAGGTTGCCGTACACATTGCGCAATGGCCTGAGCCACCGCGTGCAGGCAGCGGTCGCCAGCCGGATGACCATAGTGGTCGTTGTAGGGCTTGAAGAAGTCCACGTCCAGCAGGATCACGCAGATGGGATGGGCGTGATGGACGGGCTCGCCGTGCTGCCCTGTGTGCGCCTGCCAGAAGCGGGGCAAAGTCTCGTCGAAATGCCGGCGATTGGGGATGTCCGTCAAGGGATCCAGCCGGGCTTGCTGGCTCAGGCGTTCATGGGCCGCATGCAGGCGCGCACGCAGCAGACGCTGATTGCGTTCCAGCAGATAGGCGGCACGCTCTGCTTTTTCCAGGGTGTAGTTGCCGTACAGGCTAAATACCATGGACGACAACAGCAGCAGGGTGACCGGAATGGCCAAGGGCCCGCCTTGCGCCGGCATCGCCAGCAGGGACGCAACGAACCCCATGCCGACCAGGATGCCGTTCGTCAGGGCAGGCACAAAGGCTGGGCGCAGAAGCGAATCCCAGCACACCACGATCACCGACAGGGTGGCCAGATGCGCGCTGGCCAGCGGGTTCTGGCTGGGCACGACGATGGCCAGGTGCAGCAGCGACGTCAGGACGGCAGAGCCTGACAGCAGCCAGTCCCGCGCACTGGATGTGCCCCATTGCCTGAACAGGTACAAAGTCAGCGCATACAAAGGCAAGAACGCAAGCAGCCTCAACAACAGCGCCATCTGAAAACGATCCGGCACCATGAACCAGTCCGCGATCAGGATGCCGACGAAGGCCAGGATCACCGCCGGGCTGCGCCGCAAGACCAGGGAGATACGGCGCGCACTGGTGTCTTGCAGAAACTGTGCCTCCCACTTTGCGGGGAAGCGCAGGCAGAGGCCGCTTTCGATGGCGTGGGGCGCATCGTCGGTCTGGCGACGTTCGGCCTGCGCCGACGTGTGTAGCGCCGTCAAGGCCATGGCTGCTGGCGGGGTGTCTGTGCGCACCATCGGCGGTGGTTCTGCGTGAAATGGCCCAAAGTAACAGGCTGTTCAATCATAGCCATGGGCCCGTGCCCATTGGGGAATTTCGGACCTGAAGCGTCCGCAGAATCCTTGCTTGTGGGCAGCCTGTCACAACTGGTGCGGCCAGGCTGCCGTGGCAAGAGCTCAATCTGCCGACATCGCCCGCCACAGGATGTTGAACAGCTCATCGAACTGGTCGATCAGTGGGCGTTTCTCGCCGCGCACGATGTGCATCAGCACCACCCGCCCGATGATGCCCATGAAGATGTCCAGCAGGATCTTGTGCGACACGCGCTTGTTGAGCACGCCCCGGGCCTGGCCGTCCTTGAACACGCCCAGGAAGGCGGTCATCAGCTCCGGGCTTTCATAGATGCGGATGTTCTTGTGCTTGGACACGGGCACGGCCGTGAACAGCAACATCATCACGGCAGGGTGCTTGTCCATGTAGTCCAGAGTGACCCAGAAGGTCTTGCGCAGCCGCTCGCGTGCGTCGTCGATGCCTTGCAGGTGATCCAGCATGCGCTCGGCCAGCCGACCCAGCATCACATCCAGCATGGCATAGACCAGCACCTCCTTGCTGCCGAAGTATTTGTAGATCGTCTGCAGCGACACATTGGCCGCCTTGGCCACGTCCAGCAGGCTCACTTCGTGAAAGTCCTGGTTCGAGAACAGCTCCAGCACGGCTTTTTCGATGCGGTTGAGCGTGTCGGCGCGCATGGTGCTGAGCGCGGCGCGGCGGTCGTCCACGGTGCTGGGCTGGCGGGTACGGGCGGTAGAGGAGGGCATGGCGAACAGGCAAGGGAAGCGGACATTCCGGTATGGAAATCCATATTACCAAATGCGGGCCAGATGGCGCCATTTGACCAAATCTGCTTGCCAACTCACTTGCGTGACGCCAAGATTCGCTGGTTGACGCATGCGTCAGTTCACGGAGGGTGCAAGGGCGACAAAAGCCCCAAACCTGTCGCCATAGATGCCCTTCCATCGGGTTTCTACTGACGGTAATTCAAATTACCGATCTGAGAAGGCCTTGAACCGTGACGCAATCGTCGTTTTATTGGTTCCGAGGAGACTTTGCCAAATGGCTATTCAGAATTTCGCCCCCGCATGGATGACCGAAGAGCACCAGATGGTGTTCGACTCTGCCAAACGCTTCATGACCGAGCAGTGGCAGCCCAAGGATGAAGCCTGGCGCGCCCAGGGCATGATGGACCGTCAGGCTTGGGAAGATGCCGGCTCGAACGGCTTCCTGTGCGCCTCGATGCCTGAAGAGTACGGCGGTGGCGGTGGTGACTTCGGCCATGAAGCTGCCCTGGTCCTGGCCCAAGGCGAAGCCGGCATCGGTGGTTTTGGCGGTTCGCTGCACTCGGGCATCGTCGCTCCCTACATCCTGCACTACGGCACGGAAGAGCAGAAGAAGCGCTGGCTGCCCAAGCTGGCTACCGGCGAGCTCATTGGCGCCATCGCCATGACCGAACCCGGCACCGGCTCCGACCTGCAAGGCGTGCGCACGCTGGCTTTGAAGTCCGAAGATGGCCAGACCTACAAGATCAACGGCAGCAAGACCTTCATCACCAACGGTCAACTCGCCAACCTGGTGATCGTGGTCTGCAAGACCGACAAGGACAAGGGCGCGCAAGGCATCTCCCTGTTCGTGGTCGAGACCGACGAAGCCCCCGGCTTCCGCCGTGGCCGCAATCTCGACAAGATCGGCATGGAAGCGCAAGACACTTCCGAGCTGTTCTTCGACGACGTGGTGGTGAGCAAGCACAACCTGATCGGCGAAAACGAAGGCATGGGCTTCTTCCAGCTGATGCAGGAACTGCCGCAAGAGCGCATGCTGGTGGCGCTGGCTGGTATCGCCGCCATGGAATACGCCATGAAGATCACGCTCGAGTACACGAAGGAGCGCAAGGCTTTCGGCAAGCCCATCTTCTCGTTCCAGAACACTCGTTTCAAGCTGGCCGAGTGCCAGGCCCTGTTGCTGGCATCGCGCGCGCTGGTTGATGCCGCCATGGTCTCGCACCTCAAGGGTGAACTGGGCGTGGACCGCGCCGCGCTGATCAAGTACTGGATCACCGACAACCAGTGCAAGCTGATCGACGAATGCCTGCAGCTCTTCGGTGGCTATGGCTACATGAAGGAATACCCGATCGCCCGCCTGTGGGCCGATTCGCGCGTGCAGCGTATTTATGGCGGCACCAACGAAATCATGAAGGAACTGGCTTCACGCTTCCTGTGATCCAGCGTCTTCAGAACCATCTTCACTCCAACATACCGAGGAGCTTCCAATGACCGAAGCCTACATTTTTGATACCGTGCGCACGCCGCGCGGCAAGGGCAAGAAAGATGGCAGCCTGCACCAGGCCACGCCTGTGTGGCTGCTGCGCACGCTGCTGCAAGCGCTGGCCGAGCGCAACAAGCTGGACACCCGCCTGGTCGATGACCTGGTGCTGGGCTGCGTGACGCCTGTGGGCGAACAAGGTGCCGACATCGCGCGCACCGCCATCCTGGACGCCGGCTGGGCCGAGACCGTCTCGGGCGTGACGCTGTCGCGCTTCTGCGCTTCCGGTCTGGAAGCCATCAACCAGGCTGCACAACGCATTGGCTCGGGCATGGAAGACATGATCGTGGCCGGTGGTGTGGAATCCATGAGCCGCTGGCCCATGGGCTCTGACGGCGGCGCCTGGGTCATGGACCCCCGCATCAACAGCGGCACCGCGTTCGTGCCACAAGGCATCAGCGCCGACCTGATCGCCACGCTGGAAGGCTTCAGCCGCGCTGATCTGGATGCGTTCGCAGCCGAGTCGCACCGCCGTGCCGCCGTGGCGCAAGCCGAAGGCCGCTTTGCCAAGTCTGTTGTGCCTGTGAAGGACATCAACGGCATGGTCATGCTGGACCGTGACGAAACCGTGCGCCCTGGCACTTCGGTCGAGACCCTTTCCAAGCTGATGCCCTCGTTCGAGATGATGGGCACCATGGGCTTCGATGCCACCGCGCTCGACAAGTACACCACCATCGAGAAGATCCTCCACGCCCACCACGCCGGCAACTCGTCGGGCATCGTGGATGGCGCCGCCCTGGTACTTCTGGGCAGCAAGGAAGCCGGCATCAAGGCGGGCCTCAAGCCCCGCGCCAAGGTGCGCATGTGCTCTGTGATCGGCTCCGAGCCCACCATCATGCTGACCGGCCCGACACCGGCCTGCCAGAAGGCGCTCAACAAGCTGGGCATGACCGCTGGTGACATCGACCTGTGGGAAATCAACGAGGCGTTTGCCACCGTGCCCATGAAGACCGCCAAGGATCTGGGCGTGTCGCTGGACCGCGTGAACGTCAACGGCGGTGCCATCGCCATGGGGCACCCGCTGGGTGCCACGGGCGCCATCATCCTGGGCACGGCCCTGGACGAGCTGGAGCGCACCGGCAAGGCCACCGCCTTGGCCACCCTGTGTATCGGTGCCGGCATGGGCATCGCCACCATCATTGAACGCGTCTGATCAGGAGGCACACACCATGACTAATCAAGCCTTCACCTTTGACGTCGATGCCAACGGCATCGGCCTCGTCACCATCGACATGCCCGGTCGGGCCATGAACGTGCTCAACCCCACGCTGGTGGCCCCGTTCGCTGAACTGGTCAACAAGCTGGAAACCGACGCGTCCATCAAGGGCCTGGTCATCACCTCCGGCAAGTCCACCTTCATCGTGGGCGCCGACATCGACCAGCTCACCCAGATCACCAGCGCCGAAGAAGCCTTCAAGCTGTGCGAAGACCTCAAGGGCATGATGCGCCGCATGGAAAAGTGCGGCAAGCCTGTGGTGGCTGCACTGAACGGTACCGCTCTGGGCGGTGGCCTGGAGCTGGCCCTGGCCTGCCACGCCCGTATCGCGCTGGACGATCCCAAGCTCAAGCTGGGTCTGCCTGAAGTCAAGCTGGGCTTGCTGCCTGGCGGTGGCGGCACGCAACGTGTACCTCGCCTGATCGGTATCCAGAAATCGATGGACCTGATCACCCAAGGCAAGGAACTGACCGCGGCCAAGGCCAAGGAAATGGGCCTGGTGACCGATCTGGCCGCCAACCGCGACGAGCTGCTGGCCAAGGCCAAGGCCTGGTGCGCTGCCAACCCCAAGGCCTCGCAGCCCTGGGACAACAAGGGCTTCCGTATCCCCGGTGGCGACAGCAAGAGCCCCGCTGTGGTGCAGGTGCTGGCGATCGCGCCTTCGATGGCCAACGCCAAGGCGCACGGCAACTACCCCGCGCTCACGCACATCATGTCCTGCCTGTTCGAAGGCTGCCTGCTGGACTTCGATGCCGCTTCGCAAGTGGAGTCGCGCTACTTCGCTGCCTGCGTCGTGTCGCAGACCAGCAAGAACATGATTGGCACGCTGTGGCACCAGCTCAACTCGATCAAGAAGGGCCAGTCGCGTCCCAAGGGCTTTGCTGAAAGCAAGGTCAAGAAGGTCGGCGTCCTGGGCGCCGGCATGATGGGTGCAGGCATCGCGTACGTGTCGGCCAAGGTCGGCATCGACGTGGTGCTGCTGGACACCACGCAAGAGAACGCCGACAAGGGCAAGGCCTATTCGCAAGGCATCCTGGACAAGGCTGTGGCGCGCGGCAAGAGCACGCCCGACAAGCGCGACGCCCTGCTGGCACGCATCAAGCCCACGACCTCTTACGGCGATCTGGACGGTTGCGATCTGGTGATCGAAGCCGTGTTCGAAGACCGTGACATCAAGGCTGTCTGCACGCAGAAGTCTGAAGCCGTGATCGCGGCCGATGCCGTGTACGCCTCGAACACCTCGACGCTGCCCATCACCGGTCTGGCCAAGGCCAGCGCGCGTCCTGCCAACTTCATCGGCCTGCACTTCTTCTCACCCGTGGACAAGATGCCGCTGGTCGAAATCATCGTGGGGGAGAAGACCTCCGACGAAACGCTGGCCCGTGGCTTCGACTACGTGCTGCAGATCGGCAAGACCCCGATCGTGGTCAACGACAGCCGCGGTTTCTACACCTCGCGTGTGTTCGCCACCTACATCATGGAAGGCCTGGCGATGCTGGGCGAGGGCGTGCACCCCCGTTCCATCGAAGTGGCTGGCCTGAAGGCGGGCATGCCCATGCCGCCAATGGCCCTGCAAGATGAGGTCTCGCTGAGCCTGTCGCTGCACATCGCCGAGCAGACGAAGAAGGACATGGCCGCAGAAGGCAAGGTGCTGCCCGAGCACCCCGCTGCCAGCGTGCTGCAAAACATCGGTGGCACCCACAACCGCGTGGGCAAGAAGACCGGCAAGGGCCTGTACGACTACAACGGCAAGGAAAAGAGCCTGTGGCCAGGCCTGACCGAGCTGTATCCGCCCAAGGCCGTGCAGCCTGCTCAGCAAGAGCTGGTTGACCGTCTGCTGTACGTGCAGGCCAACGAAGCGGCGCGCTGCTTCGAAGAGAAGGTGGTGCGTTCGGTGGCCGATACCAACATCGGTTCGATTTTCGGCTGGGGCTTCGCACCCAACCAGGGCGGCGCATTGCAGTTCATCAACGCGGTCGGTGCCAAGAAGTTCGTCGAGCGTTCGCGTGAACTGGCCAAGGCCTTTGGCCCGCGCTTCGAACCTGCTGCCATCATCGTGAAGCAGGCGCAAGAAGGCGGCCGCTTCGAGGACCAGCTGTGAGCACTGAGGCCGGACCGCTGTCTGGCCTCCTGACGGGCCTGCGCGTGATCGACCTCACGCGCAACCTGCCAGGGCCGTTCGGCACGCGCATGCTGGCCGATCTGGGCGCGGACATCATCAAGGTGGAGCCGCCGGAAGGTGACCCCGCCCGCCCGCTGGGCACCTTGTTCGAGGCGCTCAACCACGGCAAGGAATGCCGCAAGATCGATTTCAAGAGCGCCGCTGAGCTCGCTCAGTTGCGCGACTGGATCGCGACAGCGGACGTGATGGTCGACAGCTTCCGACCTGGCGTGCTCAAGGCCATGGGGCTGGATTGGGATGCGCTCAAGGGCCTCAATCCCAAGCTGGTCATGGTCTCGATTACGGGCTATGGCCAGCAAGGGCCTTGGGCGCAACGAGCTGGGCATGACATCAACTTCATGGCCATCTCGGGTGTGCTCGATCAGGTGCGTGCCACGACGGGCGAGCTGGCGATGTCCAATGTGCAATGGGGGGATCTGGCAGCAGGTTCATCCATGGCCTGCATCGCCATCCTGTCTGCCGTGTACAAGGCCGGCAAGTCGGGTGAGGGGCGTCACATTGATGTCAGCATGACCCATGGCCTGCACACGCATCTGGTGATGCCCAAGTCCACAGGCGCGCTGTTGGCGCCGATGTTGGGCGGTCGCATGCCCGGTGCGGGGCAGGACATGCTCAACGGCGTGCTGCCTTGCTACAACCTGTATGGCACGGCCGATGGCCGCCATCTCGCGGTGGGCTCGCTGGAGTTCAAGTTCTGGAAGGCTGCGTGCGAGGTGTTCGAGCGTCCCGATTGGGTCAATCGTCACTGGCAACGTGGGCAGATGCCGGGCTCGTCGGATTGCGCGGAACTGCGTCGTGATGTGGCCGCCCTGGTGGCCTCGAAGCCGATGGCCTACTGGGCCGAGCGTTTCGAGCAAGCCGACGCCTGTGTCACGCCTGTGCTGACTTTGGCTGAAGCTCAAGCGCATCCGCTGTTCGAGGGCCAGGCCAAGGTCCAGCCTTGGTCGCAGGTGGCTTGATTGCCTGACAGACGCTGACAGACGTTTTGCGAGACTGACCGGGGGGTCAGAGCGGTACGGGCCTGGTGAGCAGTTGGCGCCAGGCCCGTATTTTTTGCGTGTTCCGCTTCAGCCTTTGGTGACGGGCGTTACACGCAACTCCAACGCGCGCGCCATGTCCTTGCGGAAGCGATTGAGCTCTTGCACGCTGGCAAAGCTGCGGTCCATGAGTGAGCCCAGGTTGTGCAGGATGCGCTCGACGACCTTGCCTTCCCATGCGGCATCGAACTGAATCTGTTGGTCCAGCCAGTGCTCCAGCCAGGCAGGATCAGGCAGGCGTGACTGAATCGTGTCGCGCGGGAAGAGCTTTTCGCTCACATGCAGATTGGTGGGGTGCAAGGCCTGGGCTGTGCGCCTTGCGCTGGCCATCAGCACGCCCACCTTGCTGAAGGCCGCACGGGCCTCGTCGCCAAAGCGGTTGAGGGCCTTCTTCATGTAGCGCAGGTAGGCGCCGCCATGGCGAGCTTCATCGCGCGACAAGGTCTCGTAGATGGCCTTGATCACCGGCTCGGTGTGCCACTCGGCTGCGCGGCGATACCAGTGGTGCAGGCGCACCTCGCCGCAGAAGTGCAGCATCAGCGTTTCCAGCGCCGGAGCCGGGTCGAACTCGAAACGCACTTCGTGCAGCTCTTCTTCCGTCGGGACCAGGTCAGGGCGGAAGCGGCGCAGGTATTCCATCATCACCAGCGAGTGCTTCTGCTCTTCAAAGAACCATACGCTCATGAAGGCGCAGAAGTCGCTGTCATCGCGGTTGTCGCGCAGGAACATCTCGGTGGCGGGCAGGGCGGCCCACTCGGTGATGGCGTTCATCTTGATGGTCTGCGCCTGCTCGTCACTGAGCAATGACGCATCAAAGCGATCCCAGGGGATGTCGGTGTCCATGTTCCAGCGGACCGACTCCAGTTCCTTGAAGAGTTGGGGGTAGAGCATGTGTCTTGCCTTCCTTGAACG
The DNA here is from genome assembly GCF_004297345.1 of Aquabacterium sp. Lineage (GTDB taxonomy): Bacteria > Pseudomonadota > Gammaproteobacteria > Burkholderiales > Burkholderiaceae_C > Aquabacterium. The sequence continues at coordinate 16,273 of NZ_SCTN01000202.1, forward strand.
AGCCAGCCAGGGCTCAGTGATGTGAGGGGCCTGTGGCGGCCTGCGCATGCGATGCAGACAAGCGCCGTGTCAGCCACCGCACCAAGGTACCCAGCAGCGGCACCTTGGCATACAACTCTTGCGCAGGGTCCCAGTAATCGCGATGCAGGGTCACGCGCCCGGCCTCGTCAAACACCAGGCGCGTGGCCCCATGGATGACCAAATCAGTACCCTGGCGTTGAAGGGAGAAGTCCCAACGCAGCCATGCCTCCTGGCCTTGCGCCATCGCGCCCAGCACCTTGAAGCGAGGCTGCTGCACGGTGGTGAACATGTGTGCAAAGATGTGGCGGATGGCCGCCAGCCCGCTCACGTCATTGAAGGGGTCCTGGAAGCGGGCATCTGGTGCATAGAGTTGGCCCAGTGTGTCCAGGCTGGCGGGCGACAGTGATTCATAGAAGGCGATCACGTCTTGTACGGCGGGGGGCAGATCCTGTTTCATGCTCGGTTCCTAGACGCCCGTGACGCGGCGCACGGCCCAGAAATAAAGGCGATGCGGCAGCAGTTGCAGCAGCTTGAGCCACAGTGTGAAGCGCTTGGGGAAATGGATCTCATAGCGTCCTTGAGCCCATCCGGCCAGTGTGGCCTCGGCGGCCTGATCGGGCGTCAGCAAGGCTGGCATCTCGAAGTCATTTTTCTGTGTCAAAGGGGTGGACACAAAGCCCGGGTTGATCACCGAGACGCCCAGGCCTTGCTCATGCAGATCCAGATAGAGCGTGTCTGCCAGATGCTGCAAGGCCGCCTTGGTAGGGCCATAGGCCAGCGATTGCGGCAGCCCCCGGTAACCCGCCACGCTGGCCACCAGGCTGATGTGGCCATAGCCTTGTCGCAACATGGTGGGCATGACGGCATCCAGCGCATGCAAGGCGCCGTCCACATTCACGCGCTGGTGGCGCAGGGCATCGGCCAGATCAAAGCTCGTGGCGCGCATCGGGTGGTAGTGCCCGGCGCAGTACAGCATCAGGTCGATGCGGCCGTCACCTTGCTTGATGCGATCGAATGCTGCGCGAACCTGCTGCGCATCGGTTACGTCCAGCGGCAGCGCGACGCTGCCTGGGTGGTTGCTGCAGAACGTGTTCAAGGCCGCTTCTGATCGCGCTGAAACGCGCACCTTGGCGCCTCGTGCGTGCAGCGCATGGGCGATGGCCTGGCCAATGCCGCTGGAGGCGCCCACCAGCCACACCACCTGGCCTTGCCAGTCTCGAATCGGGGGATTGAGTGACATGGCTTAGGGCTTGTTGAAAGACAAGGTGACATCACCCAGGTGCACGCCAAACTTGCTCATGGCGGCGCGGTTGATCATCGTGTGCTCGTCAACCAGGAACATCCAGTCATCGAATTGCACATGCCAGACGCGTCCGTCCACAGGCAGGGCCAGTGTGTAGCGCCATTGCAGGGCATTGCCTGCCGCGTGTCCTTCCGCCTCCCCGACCACATCATCGGCCTGGCCTCGATAGCGCCCGCCTCCCAGATCGGTGAGGTGCCAGACCCGGCGCTGTTGCGTGCCATCGCTGTAGGTGAAGCGTTCGTCCAGCGTGCCTTGCGTGCCCTGCCATTCGCAGCGCATGTCGACCACGAATCGCTTGATCACCTTGCCGGATCGGTCGGTGAAGATGCCATGTGCCTGGACGGGGCCGTTGAAGTATTGCCGCAGATCCAGCGTTGGCGTTTCGCGCGCATAGTCTTGCGGAACGGGGCCCGCGCAGCCTTGTACCAGCAGGCAGCTCACGGCCGTCAGGAGCGCCAGCGCGCGGTGCATCAGCTTGTTCATGTGTTCCCCTTGAGGACGGCAAATCGCTGCGCGGCGAGCAGCAAGGTCAGGGCCGCCGCCAGCTTGAAAAGGCAAGGCACACCGCCATAGGCAATGGCCAGGAGTTGTTGGTTGTCAGGCGAGGACGAGCCCGTCTGGAAGCCCATCCAGGCAAGGGTGGGCAAGGCGATCCCCGAGGCCAGTGCCAGCGTGAGCTTGCTCGCGCAGGTCCACCAGCCGAAGAAGCGGCCCTCGGCCCGGCCACCCAGCCCTGCCTGGTGAATGACCGTGCTCAGCAGGGCGCCAGGGATGGTGAGGTCGGCCCCCATGGCCAGGCCGGTGATCAGGCAGATGCCCTCAAAGGCCCATGTGTGCTGGGCGTTCAGCCAGGGCACGCTGATGAAGGCCAGCACGCTCAGCAACATCGCGGCCAGCCAGGCCGGCATGGCACCCCATCTGCGCACGATGCGAACCCATAGCGGCAGCGACACTGCTGCAGCCAGGAAATAGCTGGCCAGGAACAGGGGCTCCATGGCGGGGGCCTGCAGTGTGTCGCGCACGAAGAAGGGCAGCAAGGTGGCGGGTATGGCGCTGGCTGTGCCATTGAGCACGAAGACCAGCAGCAAGATCACGAAGGGGCCTTGCGACCATGGAGATGCTGTGTGCGTTGCGGCCATGTGGTCCGACGAGGCAAGAGGCGCCGGATCCGCCTTGGCCTGAAGCGACCACAGCCCCGCCAGCCCGATCAGCAGCGCCAGCGCCATGACGGCCACCATGCCGTGCAATCCCAGCCATACAGGCAGCACGCTGGCCAGCAACACGCCCGCCAGCGCCAGCCCCTCGCGCCAGGCCAGCACCCGTGATTGCGCAAGCGCACCGCCACCCCACCGGGCGGCCCAGGTCTGGTGCAGCATCGACACCGTGCTGAAGCCCAGATAGGTCAGGATCAGGCTGAGCCCCAGCCACCAAGGCAAGTAGGCCTGCATGTCAGCAGGAGGCAGCCACAAGGCCGCAAAGCCCATCCACATCAACAGGGCCGCTGCGGCGGCGATCAGGCAGACACGCCGCGTGCCCTGCGCAAACAGTTGATCCAGCCATTGCCCGATGCGCGGGTCCACCAAGGCATCCAGTGCACGCGTGGCCAGCAAGGTGCCGCCCAGCAGGCTCAATGACAAGCCATGCGTCTCGGCATAGTGACGAGGCAGTTGCACATACAGCGGCAGCGACACGAAGGCCAGGGGCAAGCCCATCAGCCCGTATCGCCATGCTGCTCTGGCCTCCTGGTGCATGGTTCAGCCCTGCCCGATCAGGGAGGCACGCAAGCCCGGCGACGACGTGCGCGGCGACAGCCAGATGCCGAAGAACAGGCGGGCATAGTCCTTGTCCGCCAGCGTGGCGGTGGGTTTGCCATTGAAGTAAAAACGCACGCCGCCGCGGCCATCGTGCAAACCCACCAGCCTGTCCTTGGCGCCCACATCGGGGAAGGCCTGCAGCATCAGGCCCAGCCAGGCTTTGGATTGCGCATCGCTGAAATCGCCAATGCGCTTCATCTCGGCAATCGAGCGCTCGGCAATCGCCGGCCCTTCCAGCTTGCGGGCGTACTCCAGCTCCAGGGCGAAGGGCTGGCTGTCATAACGTTCGGCCTCGAAATCGCCGCGCGTCCAAAAGCGGGCGTCGTACACCAGCAAGCCAAAGAAGCGCAGCGAGGCCTGGCCTTGCAGTTGGGCCTTGCTCAGGCTGGAAGCCACTTCAGGTGGCAGGGAGGAAGGCTGGCTCATGGCGATGGAGGGCAGACAGATGGAAGAAGCCAATGCCCCGACGGCATGGCGGCGTGTGATGCGCGAAGACATGACCAACCTCAAGCCGGACGGCGCAGCGTGAACTGCATGACATTGGTATTGCCTTGATCAAAGGCCGCTTCGCAGTACGAGAGGTAGAACAACCAGATGCGCTGGAAGCGTTGATCAAAGCCGAGCTTGTTGACTTCCGTCTCCTTGCTCAGGAAGGCGTCGCGCCAGCGGCGCAAGGTCTCGGCATAGTCGGGGCCGAAGGCCAGGCGCTTTTCCACGATCAGGCCTGCCTTCTTCGCCTCGCGTTCGAACACAGACGGGCTGGGCAACATGCCACCGGGGAAGATGTACTGCTGGATGAAATCGCTGGAGCGGGCATAGCGCTCGAACAGGTCATCGCGAATGGTGATGCTCTGCACGCAGGCCTTGCCACCGGGTTTGAGGCAGCGCTTCAGGGTGTCGAAGTAGCCAGGCCAGTAGGCCATGCCCACGGCTTCGAACATCTCGATCGACACGATGGCATCGAAAGGCTGCGCTTCATGTCGTGCAGCCAGATCGCGGTAGTCCTGATAGCGCAGGTCGGCCAGATGGGCCAGGCCAGCGTCTTGCAGCCGTTGTTGCGCCCAGCTCAGTTGTTCTTTGGACAAGGTCACGCCGGTCACATGGGCCTGATGGCCTCTGGCAGCCATCTCGGCGATGGCACCCCAGCCGCAACCGATCTCCAGCACACGGCTACCTTTGCCTACCCCGGCCTCATCCAGCGCACGCGCCATCTTGGCCTGCTGTGCTTTGGTCAGGTCTTGCGCTGAACGTGTGGCGGGCGTGCCGCCTTCGAACCAGGCGCTCGAATAGTTCATGCTGGGGTCCAGCCACAGACGATAGAAGTCGTTGCCCAGGTCGTAGTGCGCATGGATGTTCTTCTCGCTGCCCTGCCGCGAGTTGCGATTGAGCCAGTGCTGTACCCGATGCCACAGCGAGCCCAGCCATGAGCCATACACCACGCGCTCGATGTGGTCGCGGTTCACGATGAAGAGGTTCAGCAGCGCCGTGAGATCGGGGGTCTGCCAGTCGCCATCGATGTAGCTTTCGGCAAAGCCGATGTCGCCCGACTTCAGTGTGCGTTCGAACACGCGCCAGTTGTTCAACTGGATGGTGGCGCGCATGCTGTGCGACTGGTCCTGGGCGCCTGTGGGGAACACGCTGTGGCGGCCATCGGGCCATTGCACGTGCAGGCGGCCATGCGCCAGATTGGCGAGCAGCTTGAACACGGCGGCGGCCGACTTGGGGGCTTGCGCAGGCAGGGCCTGGTCAAACGAAGGGGAGGAGTGGGTGGTCGAGTTCATCGCGTGACAAAGCGCTCCGGCGCGGCTGGTTTGCGGAAGAACGGCACGCGCTTGAGCCAAAGCTTCAGCGCATGCAGGTGAATGTGGAAGACGACGCCCAGCGTCATCCAGGGCACGGACCAGAAGGCCTTGCGGACCACGGCCTGCGTGATGGGGTGAAGGGCGCCAGCCATGCTGGTCTGGATCAGCAGGCCTTGCTCGTCGATGAGGTCCACGCGGGCCACGATGCGTTGCGCTGTGCGTGTGAAGCAGAAGCGGTAGTGCCCGTTGACGCTGCAAAAGGGCGAGACGTGAAAGACCTTGCGGGCCATCACATCGCGGCCCCAGGCCAGTTCAGGGCCGTGCAGCAGATAGCAGTGCCGCTCACCAAAGGTGTTGTTGACCTCGGCCACCACAGCGGCCAGCGCGCCATCGCGGCGATGCGCATACCAGAAACTCACCGGCTTGAAGGCGTGCCCCAGCACCCGGGGATAGGTCTGCAACCAGATTTCGCCATCGGCGTCGTCAATGCCCTCCTGCCTGAGCAGGGCCGTGATCCAGGCCAGGGCATCGGGGCCGCCCTCGCCATGGTCTTCATCGGCAAAGCTGATCAGGCCCCACTTGCTGCGTGGCACACCCAGGCCATGCTCGCGCCCATGCTTCATGGGCAGCAACAGGAAGTAGGTGTCATGCCGAAAGGCATGCGCCGCAGGCCGTGTGCGGGCGTGATGGATCTGCCCCAGCGCCAGCAGTGGCTGGATCGAGGTGGTGTCAGGCTGCATGCCGCAGGCCCTCGCCTCGTTGATGCAGGATGCCTTGCGCGGCGCGCAAGCCTGCCTGGTAGCCATCTTCATGGAAGCCATAAGCGCACCAAGCGCCCGCAAACCAGATGCCTTCGCGCCCCTGGATGCTGGGCAACTGGCCTTGCGCCTCGATGGCGGCTTGATCGAAAACGGGGTGGGCGTAGTCGATCTCAGCCAATACCTGTTGAGGTTCACGCACCGGATTGAGTGACACGACGACGGGCTTTTCCCAGGGCAGGGGCTGCAGTTTGTTGATCAGGTAGTGCAGGCACACGCGGGCGTCTTCATCCGATTGGCGTTCGGCCCGCTCGTAGTTCCAGGCGGCCCAGGCCTTGGGCTGCTCAGGCAGCATGCGGATGTCGGTGTGCAGCACGGCGCGGTTGGCCTGATAGCGGATGGCGCCCAGTACCGTGCGTTCCTGGGCGGAGGCATCATTGCCCAACAAGGCCAGCGCCTGGTCACTGTGGCAGGCCAGCACAACATGATCGAAACGTTCGGTGCCTTGGGCTGTTTCGATCATCACGCCTTGCTGTACCCGCGTCACGCTGCGCACAGGTGTGTTCAAGCGTGCATCGGCCAGTGACTGGATGATCCTGGCCACATAGTTTCTGGAGCCGCCTTTGACCGTGAACCACTGCGGCCGATTGGCCACTTGCAGCAAGCCGTGGTTGTGGCAAAAGCGGATCATCGTGGCCATTGGGAAGCGCAACATCTGCCTGGTTGGGCAAGACCAGATGCAGGCCACCATGGGCAGGAAGTAGTCTTCGCGGAAGGCTTCGCCAAAACGATGTCGAGTGAGGAAATCGCCAATGGGCTCCTGCAACTGCGCTTCAGCGCCTGTCGTGGCCAGTTCGGTGGTGAGGCGGTTGAAGCGCAGGATGTCGCGCAACATGGACCAGAAGCGTGGGCTCAACAAGTTGCGCCTTTGAACGAACACGGTGTTCAGGTCGTGCCCGCTCCACTCCAGTGGTGCCTGGCCTGGGCCCCGTGGCGAGCGCACCGAGAACGACATCTCGGAAGGCGCCGCCTCTACTTGCAAGGTCTCCAGCATGCCGATCAGGCCGGGGTAGGTTCGCTCGTTGAAAACCAGAAAGCCCGTGTCTACCCCGTGCGTGACGCCGTTCAGCGTCACGTCCACCGTGTTGGCGTGGCCGCCGAAGTGTCCGCCGGCCTCCAGCAAGGTGATGCGTGCCTGAGGCCACTGGCGCGTCAGATGCCAGGCTGCACTGAGGCCGCTGATGCCCGATCCGATGATGGCGATGCTGCTCATGGCGACTCCGTACGGGGTGAATGACCGGTTGGTACAAAACGTGAACTGATGAGTTCAAATAATATCCCAATGGGTATCCACAATGTACTTGTGGGTTTTTGTCGCGACGCGAGGGTCTACAATCGACACCATGGCTCGCCTCTCATACAAGGAACAGGTTCAACGCGTTCGCGAAGATGCGATCGTGGAGGCCGTCAACCGCCTGCTGGCCAGCAAGGGCTACGACAGCATGACGGTCGACGAGGTGGCGGCGGAGGCCGGCATGGCCAAGGCCAGCGTCTACAAGCACTTCGCGTCCAAGGAAGAGCTGGCCGGTGCCGCCATGGTGCGCGCGCTGGACCGCGCCTTGGCTTTTGTGGACGAGCTGCGCAGCCATCCAGACGTCGCCGCGCTGGATCAGCTCAAGGCAGTGGCCCGCTGGGCCATGCAAAGCCAGCTGGACGGTGAGATGCCCTCTCTGCCGTCTCAGAATTCCTCACTGACCGCATCCCTGCAGGCCAATGACGAGTACATGGATCGCCTCATCAGCCTGAGCAACAAGCTGAGCATCTGGATCACGCAGGCGCAGACCAGCGCTCAGATCAACGCCAGCCTGCCTGCCGAGATGATTTTGTACATCCTGTTTGCGCGCGCATGTGACCCCGTGGTGGGCATGCTCAAGGCTTCAGGTCAATATACCAACGAGCAGATTCTCGAGTGGGTCACGACATCGACGTTTGAGGGGCTGGGCGCAAGGCCTCAGTAGCGCGCGCCATCTCCTTGCGGAAACGATTGAGCTCCTGCACGCTGGCAAAGCTGCGGTCCATGAGCGAGCTCAGGTTGTGCAGGATGCGCTCAGCGACCTTGCCTTCCCAGGCGGCATCAAACTGAATCTGCTTGTCCAGCCAGTGCTCCAGCCAGGCAGGATCAGGCAGGCGTGACTGGATGGTGTCACGCGGAAAGAGCTTTTCGCTCACATGCAGATTGGTCGGGTGCAAGGCCTGGGCTGTGCGCCTTGCGCTGGCCATCAGCACGCCCACCTTGCTGAAGGCCGCACGGGCCTCATCACCAAAGCGGTTGAGCGCCTTCTTCATGTAGCGCAGGTAGGCGCCGCCATGGCGGGCTTCATCGCGCGACAAGGTCTCGTAGATGGCCTTGATCACCGGCTCGGTGTGCCACTCGGCTGCGCGGCGATACCAGTGGTGCAGGCGCACCTC
>NZ_SCTN01000607.1 GCF_004297345.1 Aquabacterium sp.
CGCTGCTCGACGAAGTGGCCTCGTCGGCCATGTTCAAGGGCGACGTCCGGCTGCTGGCGGAGGTCCTGGCCGGCGAGTCGGCAACGCCGGCCGACCTCGCCCAGGCGCGGCAGGCAGTGCAGCGAGCACTCGGCGTCGGCGCTCGCGTGTCCTCGGTCAAGGCACTGGCCGACGCGATCACCAAGCTGCACGCCGGCGAGCGCGTGGCCTTCGCGTTGGACGACGCCGACCGGGACAAGGATGACTCCTACGACATGCGGCTGAAGATCCTGCATGACCGAGATGCCCCGGAGCATGCGCCGATGCCGCCCGGGTCTTGAGCCGAATGTCGAACGCCGAGCTGCAGCACCTGCGCGACGACTTCCTGTACTACGCGCCACGCGCGCTGCACATCAAGACCAAGTCCGGCGCGATCGTGCCGTTCGTGCTCAACAGCGCGCAGGTCTACATCCATCACTGTCTGGAGGCACAGCGCCAGGCCACGGGCAAGGTACGGGCCAACATCCTCAAGGGGCGTCAGCAGGGGTGTTCGACGCTGATCCAGGGGCGCTTCTACCACCGCTGTTCGATGCGCCCCGGCGTGCTGGCGCTGATCCTGACGCACCTGGCCGACTCGACCACGGCGCTGTTCAGCATGACCAAGCGCTTCCATGACCTGTGCCCGGACGAGATCCGCCCCAGCACCGGCACAGCCAACGAGAACGAGTTGACCTTCGACCGGATCGACAGCGGCTACGTCGTCGCCACCGCCGGCAACCGCAAGGGAGTGGGGCGCGGGCGGACCTTCCAGCTGTTCCACGGCAGCGAGTCGGCGTACTGGGACAACGCCCAGGAGCACATGGCCGCCCTGGGCCAGACCGTGCCTGATCTGCCGGGCACCGAGATCATCAAGGAGTCCACGGCCAACGGCGTGGGCAACCAGTTCCACCAGGACTGGATGGCAGCGCAGCGCGGCGAGACCGACTACGTCAACGTCTTCGTGCCGTGGTACTGGCAGCAGGAGTACCGACGGCCCGTCACGCCCGGGTTCCAACTGGACAACGAGGAGCAGGACTACCTCCAGCGCTACGAGGGACGAGGACTGACCATCGAGCACATGGTGTGGCGCAGGGCCAAGCTGCAGTCCGACCTGCGCGGCGATGTCGGGCTGTTCGATCAGGAATACCCGGCCGAGCCCCTGCTGGCCTTCAGCAAGGTGTCCGGCGATCCGCTGATCAGTGCTGCGCTGGTCAGCCGTGCGCAGCGGCCGGCGCTGAACGTCGAGGCCCGCGGGCCCAGGATCATGGGGGTGGACCCGGCCGAGTACGGCGACGATGCGACCGCGATTGCCCTGCGACAGGGCCGACGGGTGTTCGGCCTGGACCGCGACCAGAAGATCATGCGCCTGTACAAGCACGGCCCGATGGAGGTCGTCGGCAAGGTCGCCATCCAGGCCGACAAGCACAAGCCAGATGCGATCAACGTGGACTGCACCGGCATCGGCTCCGGCGTGGCTGACCGCCTGACCGAGCTCGGCTACCCCGTCAACCGGATCTTGTTCGGCGGCCGGCCCAACCGCGACGAGCTGTACGTGCTCAAGCGTGACGAGATCTGGGGCGACATGCTGGAGTGGCTGGAAGACGAGCCGTGCCAGTTGCCGATCGACGACGGGCTGGCTACCGACCTGTGCGGTCCGCAGAAGGGCTATGACAGCTCGCGGCGGCTGCGCCTGGAGTCCAAGGAGCAGATGCGCAAGCGCGGCGTTTCGAGTCCCGACAGCGGGGACGCGGTGGCATTGACTTTCGCGACCCCGTTCGCGTCGTACGCAGGCGCCAAGAGCGGCAGTGGGTCGTACCGGGCATCGCGCGGACGCCGTCCGATGCGGTGAGCGTCCCCATCATCCGGCAAGACGGGCAGAGTCAGGGTCAACCACAAGCCCAGCAGCCATTCACCCGGCCCACCGATGGACACGGTCAACGACCAGCTCTCGCAGCACACGCAGACCGGCGTCATCGAGCCCACCGTCGGCAAATTGGCGCCCGACGAGTTCATGCGCTACATCGAGGAGACGCGCGCGCAGCCGGCGTTTCGCTCCGCGATGGACAAGGCGGCCGACTACTACGACGGCAACCAACTGACCGCCGAGCAGCTCACGGATCTGGATGCCAAGGGATTCGGCAGCCTGATGACCAACCTCATCAAGCCGGCCGTGGACACCGTGCTCGGCATCGAGGCCAAGACCCGCGCCGACTACCGCACGGTGGCCGACGACGAGGAGCACCAGGAGGTCGCAGAGGCGTTGAGTGCCAAGCTGGCCGAGGCCGAGCGCGAGACCCGCGCCGACCGCGCGTGCAGTGATGCCTACGGCGGGCAGATCAAGACCGGCCTGGCCTGGGTGATGGTGAACCGCAACACAGACCCGTTCCGCTACCCGTACCGCGCCGAGCACGTCCACCGGCGCGAGATGTTCTGGGACTGGTCCGATCAGTCGCCCGACCTGTGCAACGCACGCTACGTCATCCGGCAGAAGTGGTACCCGGTGGACATGGTCACGTCCGCACTGCCGCAGCATGCGCCGCTGATCCAGGCCTCGGCCAGCGGATGGCAGCCCGACTGGATCAGCAGGGCGCGCGAGGACGCGATCCTGATGAACGCGCTGGACCAGGAAAGCCGAGTCTCGGTGTCCGCCTGGGACTGGCGCAACATCGACAACCGGCGCGTGTGCTTGATGGAGTGCTGGTACGCCACCCACATCCGCGGCCTCGTCCTGGACCTGGGCAACCGGGTCGTCGAGTTCGACAGGACCAACGTGCTGCACATGGCCGCCCTGTCTTCGGGCGCCGTGCGTCCGCAGCCGGCGATCTACCGCAAGATGCGATGCAGCCTGTGGTTCGGGCCGCATCTGCTGCAAGACCTCGATGCCGGCGGCAACCAGATGCCCTACGTGCCGTTCTGGGGCTTCCGCGAAGACCTGACCGGCGTGCCGTACGGCCTGGTGCGCTCGATGATCCCGCTGCAGGACGAGATCAACGCGCGCCGGCGCAAGCTGATGTGGCTGCTGTCGAGCAAGCGCGTGCAGATGGACTCCGACGCGCTGGACGTGCGCTTCAACGAGCACGGCGACGTGACCGACGAGATCGCCCGGCCGGACTCGATGCTGATCCTCAACCCGAACCGCCAGAACAAGGACGCGGTCAGGGTGGAATCCGACCTGGCGCTGAGCCAGCAGCAGTTCGAGATCCTCCAGGAGGCCAAGGAGGGCATCCAGGCCGCTGCCGGGATCTTCAACTCGATCATGGGCAAGACCGACGGCGCCAAGAGCGGCATCGCGGTCAACAGCCTGGTCGAGCAGGCCAGCAACACGCTGGGCGAGATCAACGACAACTTCAAGTACGCCCGCATGCTGGTGGGCGAACGGTTGCTGGACCTGATCCGCGCGGACCTCAAGGGCAAGCAGGTCAAGGTGATGGTCGGGCCGCAGGAGGCCCGGCGCAAGTCGATCTTCCTGAACACGCCCAAGATCGACGCCGTCACCGGGATCCAGTACCTGGAAAACGACGTGGACCGGGCCAAGGTCAAGGTGGCCCTGGAGGACGTGCCGAGCACGCCGGCCTATCGCGCCCAGCAGCAGATGCTGATCGGCGAGACGCTGAAGTCGCTGCCGCCGCAACTGCAGGCGCCGCTGATGCCGTTCTTCATCGAGGCGACCGACCTGGCCAAGCGCCACGAGATGGCCTCGATCCTGCGCAAGCAGATGGGCATGGCCGGCGCCGACGGCGAGCCTGTCGATCCTCAGGTGGCGCAGTTGCAGCAGCAACTCCAGACGCTGCACCAGCAGTACGGCGAGATGGCGAACCAGTACGAGCAGGCCGTCAAGGAGCAAAACGCCAAGGCCGATCAGCTCGGCCAGCAGGTGGCTCAGATGCAGCTCAAGCTGGAGAACAAGGCGGGCGAGTTGGACATCCGCCGCCAGGAACTGCAGCAGGCCACCGACGCCGCCATCACGGCCGCCGCGGAGCGCCGGCGCGAGGCCGACCTGAAGATGACGCAGGAGGCCAACAAGGCGCGCGAGATCGACCTGAAACACAGCCAACTCGCCGTGGATGCGAGCGCCAAGGTGATCGACCACCAGCACCGCACCGCCGAGATGGAGCACAGCCAGATCGCTGCCGCCGCGTCGGCCGCGCAGCAGGATCGCCAGGCTCAGCGCGATCATGAGTTGGCCACAGCGCAGGCCCAGCCGCCGGTCGAGGATGAAGCGGCCGAAGCCCAGAAGATCGCCGACATCGTGCAGAAGATCGTGTCGCCCCTGGTGGACAAGGTGGACACGATCATCGATGCGGTGCAGCAAGACGCCAGGGGCGATGCCGCCGAGAGGCCGGCCAACCCGACGTCGGCCGAGCCCGCTGCGCCCGCGAGCGAGTCGCACATCCACATCCACGTCGGCGGCGGCAAGCGCAGCGTGAAGCTCAACAAGGACGCCAATGGAAATCTGTTGGGAGCCGACCTGATCGACGGTGA
>NZ_SCTN01000203.1 GCF_004297345.1 Aquabacterium sp.
CCCACGGAAGCCTTGTAGGCCAGACGGGCTTGCGCGATCGGCAAGGTGTAGATGGGCGGGAAGTTGGCGCGCTTGACGTTGTCGAGCAAAGCCTTGGTCAGCGCAGAAAAGCGCGCTGCATGCGGGTTAGGGGTGTCGTCAGCCATGTTCTTGTCTCCGTACAGCAATCGGTCTTTTGTGAGTCACCAATCTAGCAGGCTATGGGCAGCAGGCGCCCTTGCCGCCGGCCCATCAAGGCGCCGTGACGCGGATTTCCAGTTGCTCGGACTGGCTGTCGTCCAGATCGCGGGTAGACAGGCTGCCCGACTGGCGCCGTTGCACCTGCCCACCGCTGCGCGCCACCACCACCCACTCGCCCAGGGACACGCTCAAGGTACTGCCCACCTCGATGCGGCGCGTCTGGCCATCCGGATCGAGCTGGCCACCGTAAGTGCCCCCCATACCGCCCGAGCCACTGAGCTGCGCGGGTTGCCGCGCCTGCGCTTCGATCTCCACCGTCACAGGCGCACGCCCACCGGGCCAGCGCGGCCGCACATTCAGCCCCTGCCCAATGTCGATCCACACGGTTTGCGGCACCACATTGACCGGATAGTTGGCGCCAGACGCGCCCCCTTGCTGCGCAGCCGGGCCATAAGAGCCCAACGAGCCGCCCGCCGAGGCGCTGCCCGACCAGGCCCATTGCCACACCGTGTAGGGCTGGCTGCGGCCCACATACAGTTTCGCCCGGCCCCCGTTGAGCACCTGCACCTGCTGCACGGTGTTGTCTTGCGACTCGGTCTGGTAGCTTTCGGTGCCGATGCTGGTGCGCCCGACCACGCCACCACGGCTGTCCACGATGATCTGGCCGGTGCGCACCCCCACGTTGCTTTGCTGCGTCTGGCCCTGGCCACTCATGCGCCATGCCACGATCAGATTGCGCTGCGGCAACCCGTCGTCACGCGGGCCCGCCCAACTAACCGGAACGGTCATGGCCAGCAAGCCTGACAAAAAGAGGGTTTTTTCAACACATGGGATTTTCATCGTGACATCCTTCACGCCAAGGCGTGCATCACTAAGGGCGCAACAGCAGGCACAGCGTGCCCTATTTCCATCGCTCGAAAAATATCCGATCGGCGATGCTCAAGTCATGCCCGAAAGGGTCGATATGCGAACAATCTGCCACAAACCCACGGCGATCAGGCCGGGGATGACGGGCAGACCGTCCTGGCTTTAATCGAGATGGAGGCTGGCAAACATGCAGCTCGAAGCACTGTTCAAGCAACCCCAGGCCCTTCCGGCCGTCCCCAAGATCGTCCACGAGCTGATTGACAGCTTCAACAGTGACGACGTGTCGATCGACGAGATCGCCAAGAAACTGGCGGCCGATCCGGTGCTGTCCGCGCGCTTGCTGCGCCTGGCCAACTCGGCTTACTACCATGTCTCACGCAGCGTGGGCACCGTCAACGACGCCTTGTCGATGCTGGGCTTCGTGACCGTGCGCACCCTGGTGATCAGCTCGGGCCTGACCGGCGGCTACAAATCCATGCCCGGCATGGACCTGTCGCAGTTCTGGCGCTACAGCCTGCATACCGCCGCCGTGGCTGGCTGGCTGGCCAAGAAAACCGGCGTCAACGGTGACCAGGCTTTCACGGTTGGCCTGATGCACGCCATCGGCCAATTGGTGATGCACGCCGCCATGCCCGAGCAAATGCTGCACTTGGACAAGCTGGCCTCGCCGATGGACCCTCGTCGCATCGACATGGAAAGCACCTCCTTTGGCTACAGCTTTGCCCAGGTCGGTGCCGAGCTGGCCCGCCAATGGCGCTTCCCCGTCACCTTCGGTGATGCGATCAGCAAGTTCCCCAACCCACTGGCCGAGCCCTTCGACCCCGTGGCTGGCGTGATCCACCTGGCCGTGTGGCGTGCCCGCGCCGAGCACAACCAGTTGAGCGAAGAAGAACTGGCCGGCACCATCCCCGCCGATGTCTGCAAGAAGCTGGGCCTCAAGCCCGACGACATCCTCAAGGGCATGCCGCCTTTGAGCGAGTTGTGCGAAGGCCTGGAAGCCATGCTGGGCTGATCTACAAGCCCGCCCCTGTCAAATCGACAGGGGATCCACATCCACCGCCCAGCGGATCAAACCGCTGCGGCGGTTTTGTTTTGCCAGCTCCAGCCAGACGGCCTGGCTTTGCGACAGAAAGCGCTGCAAGGCCGGCCGCATGGGCGACTCGATCATCAACTGCGCGCGCTCCACATTGGCCACGCGCTGCACCGGTGTGGGCACGGGCGGGTACAGGGTGATGCCACCGATGTCATCGGCCAGATGCTGCACAGCCTGCACGGCGGCGTGGAGGAACTCCTGCGCGGCCTGCTGGGTCTTGCCTTCGGCGCGCAGCATGGCCAGGCTGGCATAGGGCGGCAGGCCCGCCATCTCGCGCTCCTTGAGCTGCTGCGCGGCGAAATCGGCATAGTCGTAGCTGCGCAAGGTCTGATACAGCGGATGCATGGGGTGCCAGGTCTGCACCCACATCTCGCTGTGCCCGGCCACATCGGCATCACGCCCGGCCCGGCCGGCTGCCTGCAGCAGCAGCGCAAACTGGCGCTCGGCGGCGCGAAAGTCGCTGGCGAACAAGGCTGAATCAGGGTTCACGGCGGCCACGAGCGTGATGCGCCGGAAATCGTGCCCCTTGGCCACCATCTGCGTGCCCACCAGCACATCAACCTCGCCCGCATGCACATCGGCCAGACGCTCTTCCAGCGCGCCTTTGTGCTTGGTCACATCGGCATCGATGCGGCCCAGGCGAGCTTGCGGCAGGGCTTCGGCCAGTTGCTCTTCCAAACGCTCGGTGCCCCGGCCCACGGGGTGGATGTCGGTATTGCCGCAATCGGGGCAAGCGCGTGGTACCCGCTCGGTGAAGCCGCAATGGTGGCAACGCAAGGTGCGATCGACCTTGTGGAACACGCGCCAGGCGCTGCAATGCGGGCAGCCGCTTTTCCAGCCGCAATCACTGCAATGCAGCACGGGCGCATAACCCCGGCGGTTGAGCAGCACCAGGCTCTGCTCGCCCTGCTCAACGCGCTGCGCGATGGCATCGAGCAGCTCACGCGCCACGGGCGGCGGCTCCTGCCCACGAAGCTGTTTGGGCGAGCGCGACAGATCCAGGATGCGCACGCGCGGCATGTCGCCATCACCCACGCGGGCCGGCATGGCCAGTCGCACATAGCGCCCCGTGCCGCCTTCGGCTTCCGGCAGGGCGTTGAACCAGCTCTCCAGACTCGGGGTGGCCGAACCCAGGATCACGGGCACCTTCTCCAGGCGAGCACGGTACACAGCCAAATCACGGGCGGAGTAGCGCGCACCGTCTTGCTGCTTGTAGCTGGGGTCGTGCTCTTCGTCGACCACGATCAGGCCCAGGCGCGGCAGCGGCGTGAACACCGACAAGCGCGTGCCCAAAATCAGATCCGCATGGCCATAGTGCGCCATCAACCAGTTGCGCAAACGCTGAGCCGGCGTGAGCGCGCTGTGCAGCGACACGATGCGCCGCCCGGCGAAACGCTCGGCCACACGGGCTTCCAGCTGCGGCGTGAGGTTGATCTCGGGCACCATCATCAGCACCTGCTTGCCATCATCCAGCGCACGTTGCGCCTGCCTCAGATAGACCTCGGTCTTGCCACTGCCGGTGCTGCCCCACAGCAGATAGGGCTTGTCACCCGGTTCGGCCAGTTGGGCCAGGGCGGCCTGCTGCTGCGCGGTCAGTTCAGGCAACACGCTCGGATCGGTCACCGAGGGCTCGGTCATGGCCTTGTTCAGGCGCTTGAGCCTGCGCCCCCACTGGATGGCATCGAGCTGACGCAATTCGGGTGGCAACACCATCAAGGCCATCTCGCCCAGGCTGCGCTGGTAATAACCGGCTGCGAACTTCACAAGCTGGCGCCAGGCATCCGGCAAGGGCGGCAGGCCATCAAGCACCTCCAGCACCGCCTTGAGGCTGGCCTTATCCACCACCTCGGCCTGATCCCCTGAACCAGCGCTACCTGTGCTGGACCACACGACCCCCGTCACCACCCGGCGCCCCAGCGGCACGCGCACCAGCATCCCCAGCGGCAGCGGCTGGGCGCAGAGGTAGTCCAGCGCCCCCCACAGGCCACTGTGTTGAGGTGCCTCAACCACGACGCCGATTCGGCAGGTGGCAGCAGGTGCGTCAGGCATGCAGTCGTGTCTCCAAAATTCTTACGAGGGTATGAACAGAAAGGGCCAAGTGCTTGATTAGACAGGGCCTAACCCTTATCCACGGGGTCTGTGGATAACTTTGTGGGAAAGCTTTGTAAAGCAGCGCTAAATGCTTGTCAGACGGTGGTTTGAGTCAGATTGCCTCAAGATGAGGCAATTGTGGGCTTCCTATATGAATCAATAACTTAGCGCGAAGTGTCGTGCAAACGACCGTTGTGCATAACTTGCCCCATCCGTGTGCACCCGCTCCCGGTTTTATGGGGATAAGTGTGGTATCGCTTGTCAAATTAAAGGGTATTCCCTAGTTGCTCAATGCCTTACACGGTTTGTCAGATGTCGTGACATTGTTCACGAATCGCCGCCGCGGTCATGACCCATTTTTCGCGCGATTTGGCCGCTAACGCCAACGGCGTCAGGAAAACGGAAACGAACGTTTGAACTTGTTGCCAGTAGTCAAAGTGCCCCGCCAACACCCTGCGCTAAGTGCTTGATTTTACTAGCGCCAGATTTGTCCACGCTTTCTGTGGATAACTTTGTGGGAAACCTCTGCACATGCGCGCTAACTGCTTGTCAGGCGGGGGTTTCTCCTGATCTGCACCATCTAAAGGCACGGTAATTTTTTCTTTATGAATCAACAACTTACAACGCATGCCCGTGCGCTGCACAGATGTCGTCCAACATGGCAGATCACGCCATTCTCGTTCGCCCTTTTTTGGGGATAAGTGAGCCGGGCTAGCACAAAAATTGGCCGCATCCAGCGGGGCAATGGCCGGTAATTTGTGTTAACGCAAGCGTCAGTCACGGCATGGGTGGGGCCACACCCTTGTCTTAGGGAGATGAAAATCCCCTGCGGGCCACAAACACCCGTTTGAAGCGAGTTATGCTTGAGGATGCACCCCAAGGCAGGTCGCCTCCAGACGTGCTGGGTGCGTTTTTCTGTAAACCCATCATCCTTAGAGAGACATCCATGAGCTTCTCGATCGAATCCAAACTCGGCGACCTGCTGGACAACGAAACCACCAAGGCCATCCTGGAAAAGCACCTGCCAGGCATCTCGAGCCATCCGCAAATCGCCATGGGCAAGGGCTTCGCCCTGTCGATGGTGGCCAAGTTCTCCGGTGGCCTGATCACCGAAGACCTGCTGAAGAAGGTTGGCGACGAACTGGCCGCTCTGGGCTGATCGTTCCTCGATCCCCAAACAAAAAAGCCTCCTGAATCAGGAGGCTTTTTTCATGGTCAAACGTCATGTAGAAAGGGCCCTCAGGCCCATTCAGACGCTCACCAGTTTTCAGTTGGTTGGCTGCAATCCGAAGCCGCTGGATTCACATCGCAGCGAATGCGCTTGATGATCTTCAAGCCCTTCTTGTCGTAGAAGCCCTTCTCAGCCATGTCGATACGGCCGTCGCGCATCAGGTTGATGTAGCGCTCTGCGTCTGCTGGCGAAGGGTCCAGCCAGAACTTGGCAGGGATCGTGGCATCAGCGCGCTTGATCAGCTCGACCACGTTGTCGAAACGACCTGCCCACACTTCACGCGACTTCTGCCCGAAGCCTTCGGGGAACTTGTCGCGCTTGAGGATCATCTGGTAGGTCAGGATGGTCAGCGGGAAGCGATGGACCGCGCCCTTGGTGCCCATGCCCTTGTGCAGCTCAAGCGGCTTGTAGGCGATGGAAGGCGCCATCACCACGTCCACGTTGCCGTTGTTGAACATGGTGCCGAAGTTGGTCACGTCAGCAGCCACGGGGCGGGCGCCCACGCGCTGGATCAGTTGGGACTGCGCCTTGTCGTAGTCGAAAGCGGCCACGCGCTTGCCACTGGCGGCTTCCAGGTTGCTGATCTGGCGGTCATTCACGAACGCGTAGGCGGCGCCCAGGGGCACGATGCCACCCACTTCATACTGGCCTTGCACCATCAGGGGGGCCGCCTTGGGGCTGGAGAAGGTCTGGATGGTCTTGCGCACGACTTCCAGGCTGGCGGCCATATCGAGCTTGCCATTCTTGACCACGGTGGACGCACCCACGGAGTCCAGCGCAGCCGTCAAGGAATTGAAGGAATGCGTGCGCAGGGCGGTGGCCATCACGGCATCGCACTGGCCGGTACGGAAGTCTTCCACGCCGACGCGTTCGTCAACATAGACCTTGAGTTCCATGTCGCCGCCGTACTTCTGCATTTCGATGGCGTAGTCCTTGGCGGCGTTGTAGCCATCACCACCTGTGCCCAGAATGTCGAACACGCACACACGTTGCTTGGCGGCCTGCGCCAGGGGGCTGACCATCACGATGGCCGCCAGGGCGGCCCACTGCCATCTCTTGCTCACTGAGAATCTCCTGAAGTGGCGCGCCTCGCGCCGGGTCTGAACGGGGCGCATTGTGAAGCACTTTCAGTCAGTTCAAGCAAGCAGATGTGTCTGGTCGGGGCATTTCCGGATCCCGCCGGAACTCAGGCCGCCATCGAGTGCGAATCGGCGTCGCCTTGCGTCCCTTGTGTTCCTTGCGCACGACTGGGGTCCTGCGGCAATTCAGCCAACGTGTGTCCGGTGTGGCGCATGAGCACCGCATGCAGGTCCTCGCGCCGGAACGGTTTCCCCAGGTAGTCGTTCATGCCGGCATCGACACAACGCTGGCGCTCCCCAGGGAAAATGTTGGCGGTCAGCGCCACGATCGGAACGGCAGCCAGGCCCAGGCTGCGCTCTTGCTCACGGATCAGGCGTGCCGCTTCAAAGCCATCCATGACGGGCAATTGGCAATCCATCAAGACCAGATGGGCCGATTGCCGCGCCAGCCAGTCAATGGCCTTGCGGCCGTCGTCCACCACCTGCACATCGGCGCCGATCTGGCGCAGCGCGGCCTCGGCCACCAGGGCGTTGATCGGGTTGTCCTCCACAAGCAGCACGGTACAGGCGGCAGTCAAGGCGGCGCGGCGCTGTGGCCGGCGCGTGGCGGGCCGCTCGCTGCTTGGGGGCAGACTCAGGATGCACTCGAAGGTAGAGCCCACGCCCTTTTCACTGCGGCAACGCAGATCCCCGCCCATGGCGCGGCAGAGTTCGCGCGAAATGGTCAGGCCCAGTCCGGTGCCGCCATGGCGTTTGCCCAAGCCATTTTCGACCTGATGGAAGGCATCGAAGATGTACTGCTGCTTGTCCTCGGGGATGCCCACACCCGTGTCCTGCACCATGAAAGACACGCGCTGCCCCTCCATGAGTTGCACATACAGCGTGACGTGTCCCTGCTCTGTGAACTTGATGGCGTTGCCCAGCAGGTTGTGCAGCACCTGGCGTAACCGCATGGCGTCACCGATCACCGGGTAGCCCTCTGGCAATTCCGTGCGCAGGCGCAGATGCAGGCCCTTGCGGTTGGCCGTCACGGTGGAGACGCCCGCCACTTCGTCGATCAGCAAGCTCAGATCGAAACAAGCTTGTTCGATGTGCACATGGCCGGCCTCGATCTTGGACACGTCCAGCACGTCGTTGATCACGGTGAGCAGGTGATCGCCCGAACGCTCCAGCAGCTCCAGGCGGCGCAAGGCCACCGGGCGCACTTCATCGTCATGCAGCAGGCGGCTCAAGCCCAGGATCCCGTGCAATGGCGTGCGCATCTCGTGGCTCATGGAAGCCAGGAAACGACTCTTGGCCTCGCTGTGGTGCTGTGCCAGCGCCAGGGCCTGCTCGCGTTCACCCAGAATGCGCTCGTGCTCGAAGCGCAGGGTCAGCAGCTCGAACAGCCGCACATAGGCGCGATGGGTTTCGAGCAGCAACAAAAGCGTGAAGGCTGTCAGGCTGACCGCGCCAAACACGCCATAAGAATCATGCCGCGTGAGGCTGTAGGCCGCGCAGGGCAGCAACATGGCCAGCACGTGAGTGGCCGTGGCCCGCACGTCCGCATGCAGGATGAAGGCCGAGAGCCCCCCGACACCCAGGATGGCCGTGAGCGTGATGGCGGTCAGATCCAGCCGATCAACCGGCACCAGCCACCACCAGGCCGCCCCCCACAAGATGCCATCGACCAGCACCAGGGCCAGGAAGCTGCCGTACCAGATCGGATTGGTGTGGTCCTTGCGCTGCAGATACAACCTGGCTTGCACCACGCGGCACG
This sequence comes from Aquabacterium sp., assembly GCF_004297345.1. Classification (GTDB taxonomy): domain Bacteria; phylum Pseudomonadota; class Gammaproteobacteria; order Burkholderiales; family Burkholderiaceae_C; genus Aquabacterium. The sequence continues at coordinate 8,301 of NZ_SCTN01000203.1, forward strand.
CCACCACCACCGTGCGCAGCGCAAACCAGGTCCACACCTTGATCGGGTCGATCTGCTCGTGCAGCAACCAACCCAACACCATGGCAAAACCGACGGCCATGACCATCACGGCCGGCACGTGCTGGCACAGCATCTGAACGCGTGCGCGCCGGATCTGGGCGCGCAAGTCTGCCCGGTCCGGGTTTTGGCCGGCTGCGCGATCTGCTGCGTTGAACAAACGTGTCGCCGACATGAGGCTGCTCTTGAAATGGAGCAGGCAGTATCGATCAGCGTTCGATGGACAAGGCTATGGGTTTGCGATTGATCAAAGGCGCCAAACCCGCTTTTTCATCCTTGAAGCCAGCATGAGCGTCTGGCTCTCAGCGGCTTTGCCCTGGGTTTATACCGAGACTGTCACAGTCGGCCAATGCAGTTTGGCGCACCGCACTGGCATTGCAGGCGCCCTGCGTGGTGGGTGCTGCCGTAGCGGGCCGTCAGTTCCTCGCCCTGGGCAATGTCGCGCAAGGCATAAAAGGCCACACGGCCTTGCTGCACCTTGAGAACCATGTTCGGATCACAGGAATGGTTGGCGAAGCGCAGAGGGTCGGTGGAATGGGTGGCATCGACGGCGCGCTTGTCGGAAATGGCGACCATGAAGATGCGACCGGTGCGGCGCTCGGCTTCGCGGGCCCGCTCACGTGCGGTACGCATGTCGACGAACTCGCCTCGGATCTCGCCAATCTTGCGCCGATCAGGGATGGGCTCGCCGGCGAAGGCGCCTTGGCCATCGATCTGGCTGGGGCCAACCGTGACCTTGAACTTCTGTGGATCGGCAGGGCGACCCTTGAGCGCGGACTGCACGCCTGAAGCGGCATCTGATCCGGTCATCGCCGGTCCCGTTGGCATCGCAGGGGAAACGGGATCGGGAGCAGCAAGGGGGCGCAAGGTCGGCATCGCCCGAGTATCGCTCAAGCCCGCCGGACCGACGAATGGCCAGAACCGGTATCGACTCAGTATCAAGTGCACAGGCGCGGAACTAGGGATGGCCAGGCCCAGCCCTGCTGTGGCCAGATTCGGCTCCGATACATGACCCAAATCAGGAGTACACCCATGTTTGCACGCTCAGCCTTTACAGCGCCGGGATGGCGCACAGGCCTCACGCATCTTGCCGCCGTGTTGACCCTGTCAATCTCCAGCACTGCCTATGCAGCCAACTACAGCGGCCCACTGACGGTATCGCTGCTGGCGCCCGGCGGCATCACCAGCGATGGCGTGAACATCGACCCCACCCCGCTCGACCTGCCGCAACAACTGGCGCCCAACGGGCAGATTCTGCCTGGTGATGGCGGCGCGATTGGTGGCTTCATGCTCTCGGCCGAATTCATCAAGAACATCGGCACCAGCTTCCAGGTCCGTGTAGCAGAGGGCGCCAGCAACGGCACCACGGGCTACCTGGGCTCGGGCAGTCAACATGCGCGGTACCAATTCGATGGCCTGAACATCAGCGGCTTTGCCATCACCGGCCTGACTTACTCGCTCAAGGACAACTTCCTGACAACCGGCACCAGCGGTGCCAGCAACGAAGCCGCACTGATCACCGGGCAGGTGGTCAAGCTGCTGTCGCCCAACAGCTTTGAAGTCAATCTGGACCAGATCAAGTTCCGCGATCGCGGCCTGGGCGAATCCAACAACTTCGTGGATTTCCGCATCGATGTGGTGACCGCGGCGGTGCCCGAGCCCTCGACCGCCATGCTCGCCTTGCTGGGCCTGAGTGTGCTGGCGCTGAGCCTGCGCACCCGCCAACGCTGAAGAAAGGTTGCCGACATGTCTGAACCCTTCCTGGGCGAAATCCGCCCGACTGCGTTTGCCTTCGCGCCCAAAGGCTGGGCGCTGTGCAATGGGCAATTGCTGGCGATCGCGCAGAACCAGGCCTTGTTCGCCATCCTGGGCACGACCTACGGCGGCGATGGGCGCACCAACTTCGCCCTGCCTGATCTGCGCGGCCGCAGCCCCGCCCACACCAGCAACACCTTGCCATTGGGTGCGCGGGTGGGCGAAGAAGCCCACACCTTGACGGTCAACGAAATCCCGCCGCATGGCCACGGCCTGCAAGGCAGCACTGATCTGGCCAACAACGCATCGCCCGCAGGCAACCTGCCTGCAGCCAAAGGGCGTGGCGGCAAGGACATCTATGCCGCAGGTGGCTCGCCCTTGCAAGCCATGAGCCCTCAGGCCGTGGCACCCGCAGGCAACAGCCAGCCGCACAACAACATGCAGCCTTATCTGGCCCTCAACTTCATCATCGCGATGCAGGGCATCTTCCCCTCGCGCAACTGAGCCCGGAGACACCATGGCAGAACCCTTTGTTGGCGAAATCCGCCTGTTTGCGGGCAACTTCGCGCCCAATGGCTGGGCCTTGTGCGACGGCAGTTTGCTGTCGATTGCCCAGAACGACGTCCTCTTCAACCTGATCGGCACCACCTATGGCGGCGACGGGCAGAACACCTTTGCCCTGCCCGATCTGCGAGGCCGCGTGCCGGTGCACCAGGGCCAGGGCCCCGGCCTGAGCCCTTATGCGATCGGCCAGGCAGCGGGCACGGAGCAGGTCACCCTGATCGCACAGCAGTTGCCCAGCCACACCCATGTGCTCAATGCCACAACGGCTGACGCCACGGTAGGCGCAGGCGTTGCGGGCAACCTGACCGGCAAGGCCGCCACCACCTCGCTGTATGGCAACACGCCCGGCGGCGGCGCCCTGGCTGCGCAAGCCCTGACGGCCAGCGGTGGCAGCCAGCCTCACAACAACATGGCCCCCTTCCTGGGCCTGAACTTCATCATTTCCTTGTTCGGCATCTTCCCGTCGCAAGGCTGAAAGGACACCTGATGAGCGATCCCTTCATCGGCGAGATCCGCCTGTTCACCGGCAACTTCGCGCCCACAGGCTGGGCTTTGTGCAACGGGCAATTGCTGCCCATCGCGCAGAACACGGCGTTGTTCTCCATCCTCGGCACGACCTACGGCGGCGATGGCCGCAGCAACTTCGCCCTGCCCAATCTGCAAGCGCGCATGCCGCTGGGCGCGGGCAATGGTCCCGGGCTGACGCCACGCAGCCTGGGTGAAACCGACGGCGAGAGCACGCACACCCTGAGCACAACCGAGATGCCGCAGCACAACCACGCGGTGCAAAGTGCAGCAGCACCAGACAGCACCCAGCCCGGCCCACAAGCCCTGTGGGCGCACAGCAGCGACAACGCCTCGCTGTACCACGCCCCCACCAATCTCGCCGCCATGGCCACAACCGCCGTGCAAGCCAACGGCGCGGGCTGGGCGCACAACAACCAGTCGCCAGCCCTGGCGCTGAGCTTCATCATCGCCATGCAGGGCATCTTCCCGCCCCGCTCGTGATGATGCGCTTGTGCCAGCCCAAACTGATCATGCGCCTGCCAGCCACGCTGACAGGGGCCTGGCAGTGCACTCTGGCTGGCACAGGTGATCAGGCCTTCTTGCGCGAGGTGTTTGCCAGCACCAAAAGCATCGAGTTGCATCTGTTGGGGCCGGACGCCGGCACGCGTGATGCATTCATCCAGATGCAGATGCTGGCGCAGCGCCGCTCAATCGCCTTGCACTACCCCGCCGCCATCGAACTCATCATTCGCCACCATGGCCAGCCGACTGGCCGCTTGTGGCTGCACGAAGACCACGACGGCCTGCGCGTGGTGGACATCACCATCCTGCCGGCCTTTCAGCACATGGGCGGCGCCCGAGCCTGCCTGCACGCCTTGCTGAATCTGACGGACGCCGATGGCGTGCCCGTGCACCTGCATGTGCTGCAAGACAACCCGGTTCGCCACTGGTATGCAGAGCTAGGCTTCGAGATCACCTCCGTGTCCAGCCTGTATCAGGCCATGACACGCATCCCCACTGTCGAGGAGCATCAACATGAACAAACGTGACTTCATCGTGCAAGGTGGCAGCGCCTTGCTGGGCAGCAGCACTTTGGGCTCGGCCTGGGCTGCTGGCGCGACCACGGTCGCAGCCTCATCAACCACATCAGAAAGCCTTACCCCCGCAGCCACCACCGCACAAGCAAGCTGGGACGCCTTGCTGGGCCAGGCCTTCACGGGGCAGACCACACTGGGCCGCTCCGTAGCGCTGACCTTGCACAAGGTGAGCGGCAAGGCCACAGGCACCAGCGCCAGCATGGAACAGTTCACCGTGTCATTTCAAGGGCCCAGGGCCTTGCCACTGAAGACGGGCTCGCATCAGCTCACCCATCCACAGACTGGCACGGTGCGGCTGTATCTGGAGGCTGTGCATCAAGGTGAGCACATGCTCTACGACGCCCACTTCAGCCTGCTGGCTTGAGCGATACGGAGAGATCGATCATGAAAGGGGTATTCGTGAGATGCTCCACCCATGACGTCTTGCCCACCCTGGATCATTCACTGCGACGGCAGCGCCGAGCCCAACCCGGGCCGCATGGGCATGGGTGCCGTGATCACCGCACCCGATGGCGCCAGGCAAACACTCTCATTGACCAGCAGCGAGCGAGGGTGCAACAACGAAGCCGAATTGCGCGCCTTGATGGCGGCCTTGCACGCGCTTGATGCAGACAAGGTACCCGCTCTGCACATCTACAGCGACAACAGCGTGCTGGTGGCCCAACTCGATGGCCACCGCCTACAGCCCCCTGTGGCCAGACTGGCCGGCTTGTTCGATGAAACAAGGGGTTTGCTGGCCACGTTCGACCAGGTCATGCTGAGCTGGATCCCGCGCCACCGCAATGGCGAGGCTGATGCGCTGGCCCGTGCAGCCATTGGCTTGCCGCCTAAAGTCACGACGAAACCAGTTCAAGGCGCCAGCGCACGCTTGAAAAAGCGCAAGCGTAGCGGCTGAACAGCCTCAGGGTAGCGCCTGCCCGTTCAGTCACAGAGCGGGCTGAGCGGATGCGGCCCGTTCAGGCCGGCAACAAGCCATCGGCCTTCAACAGGCTTTCCAGGCACTGCTCCTGGATGCCGTAGAAGGCCTTGATGTCCTTGATCTGGCCGATGACCTCGTCGTTCGACTTGGCCCTGGCGCGCTTGACCGCCAGGATCATCTTGTTCTTGTTGGTGTGCTCCAGCGAGATGAACTCGAAGACCTGG
>NZ_SCTN01000585.1 GCF_004297345.1 Aquabacterium sp.
CACGCCGGAGGCCACCCTCGAGGTGGCGGCCGTGGAGCCGGTCGAGAAGTCCACCACCCCCAAGGCCAGCGAGCCGGCCGAAGCGGCGGGGACGGAGCCGGTCATCAAGGCCGGAATGTCCCCCGACGACTTCCGGAAGCTCGCCGCCAAGTTCCTCCAGGCCGTCCCCGACGACAAGGTCGGGCAAGCATTCCAGGAGCTGGCGGCCCTCGCCACCCCGTCCGACGCTGCCGCCCCGGCCGCCGACGACACCACCACGGAGCCGGCCACGGCGCCGGAGCCCGCCGCGGAGGCCGTTGAGCCCCCGGTCGCAGCCCCCGCACCGGACCCGGCGACCGGTGTTCTTGAACCGCCCGCCCCGGAGCCCGACGAGCCTGTCCAGAAGGCCGCCACCGGGTTCGACATGGCCGCGTTCACGGCAGCCCTCGCAGGCGTCGTCCGCGGTGAGGTCGAGGCTGCGGTCGGCCCGATCACGAAGCGCCTGGAGGTCGTCGAGTCGACCCCGGCGCCTGGCGGGCCGATGCTCAACGGTGCTGGCCCCGCCGACGCCGCGCCCGGCAGCGGATTCGACGAGATCCGGAAGGCCATCGAACTCATCGAGGACCCCGCCGCGCGCCGCGCCATGCAGGGCAAGGCCGTCCACCAGATCCTCACCGGCGTCATCGGCGGTCAGGTCCCCACCCGGTAGGACCGCACCCCGCACCACCACCCCCGTTCCCAGCCCCCGGAGCCACAGTGCCCGGGGGCTGACGCATGTCAGGAGCCCCATCACATGAGCACCGCACTCGCCGACCCGATCACCGAGGAAACCCTCTCCGAGATCACCCGGGTCACGAAGGCCGCCACGTCCGGCATCAACGTTTCCACCGGGTTCACCGGTGTCGACATGTCCGGCGTCGTCTCCCTGGTCTCCGCGAACACCCCGTTCTACGACCGGGTGACCCGCGTCACCGCCCCCCAGGGTGCGGCTGCCGCGACGTGGAGGGCCAGCCTCAACGTCAACTCCAGCCAGCCGGACCCCTTCGTGGGTGACGACAACGGCGGCGGCGACGTCGTGTTCAGCGAGCACGACATGCTCGCTCCGTTCCGCCCGGTGCGTGTCACGGGCCGCGTCACGCAGGACGCGATCGACAAGTCCCGCGGCTACGATGACGCGAAGGCGCGCGCCACCGCCGGCACCCTCATCCAGTGGCGGATCGCCGCGAACAAGGGCTACCTCGGCGCCAACGCCGTCGCCCTCCCCACCATCGGGACCGTCACCGTCACCTCCGCGGCAACCGGCGGCACCATCACGTCCGGCACGACCCTGTACGTGAAGGCCGCCGCCCGGAGCGGCAGCAACTACTACTGGGGCGGCTCCGGCATCGCCAGCAACGCCGCGAACGTCACGGTCGGCACCACCACCAGCACGAACTCCGCCGCCGCCACCGTTCCCGCCGTCCGTGGCGCCGTCGCCTACGACTGGTTCACCAGCACGAACGGCAGCACCTACTACTACACGACCACCACGGCGTACAACGCGGCCACCTTCACCGCCACCCTGTCCGCCCACGCCGCCATCCCGTCGGCGCTGACCCTGCCCGGTCTCTACTCAACGGCCCCCACCACCCCGCCCGTGGCCGACACCAGCTACTCGAGCAAGCGGTACAACGGTCTCATCACGTCGCTCACCCAGGACTACAGCAGCACCGGCGCCCTCGCCACCTACGGCACCGGTGACCTCGTGTCCGGGTGCTCCGTCATCTCCCTCGACGGCGCGACCCTCACCGGCGCGGCCCAGGGCATCACCGAACTCGATGCCCTCAACGCGGCAATCTTCGCCATCGCCCAGACCGGGCCGACCGCGTACCTGGTGGCCCCGCAGCAGTCCACCGACATCGGCACGAAGGTCATGGGCACCAACCAGGCGTCCACGTTCCTGGCCCGCGGCGACGACCGGACGAAGCTGACCGGCGGTGCGGCCGTCACCCAGTACGTGAACCGGACCACCAATGAGGTCATCCCGATCATCACTGACCCGTGGATGTTCCCCGGCACCATCGTCGCCCTCACCGAGACCGTCCCCTACCCGGAGTCCGGCTTCTCGAACACCTTCGAGGCCCGCGTCCTCCGCGAGGTCTCTGAGACCCCGTACGGCGCGTCCACGTCTGCCGGCGGCGCCGGTGAGGGCCCGCGCCAAATTTGGGACTGCTCTTCGATGGAGAGCTTCATCGTGCGCGCCCCGGTCGCCTGCGGGATCTTGACC
>NZ_SCTN01000020.1 GCF_004297345.1 Aquabacterium sp.
CCGTGGGCAACAGCAGCTGCACGGAACAATGGTCGGGCAACAGGCTTGCCTTGCGGTGATCCCACTCAGGCAGTTTGATGCCTTGCGCAATCACCACATCGTCGGCCGCCGAGCTGGGCAGATCCAGGTCGAAACGCACGCGCGAAGCCAGCGTCTGCCCGCCAGGCGCCACAGACAAAGTGTCCATGTCATTGGCAATCTGGTTGGCGTCGTTCAACTCTTCATCATCGGTCTGGCGATTGACGCGCACAAGCTCCGTCCAGGACAGCAAGGACTCGGTACGAAAGAACATCATCAGCGCGTGTTTGTCCTGCGTGGCATCGGTCTGCTTGGCGCGTCTGCGTGTGCCGTCGGTCGGTTTGGGCGTCTGTTCACTGCCGCCTTCCCGATCCTGCTCCTGGCGGGCTTGCGCAGGCATGGGAGCCTGAACTGTGGACACGTCCACCCACAGGGCCACGGGCTGGACTTCCTCGCTGCGGATATCTGCCGCATAGGCCGCCCCGGCTTCTGTCGACCACTGACCGGCCAGAGAATGACGCAAGGCCTGTTGAACCGCTCGCTCAGCTTGCGCCTGCCGGCCCTTGAGCCGTCCCACATCGGGCCGTTGCAACAAGTGCGCCTCCAGCAAGCGTCGATATCGTGATTGCCAGCCAGGATAGTGCGTCAGCAAGGCGTGGGAGGCCTGGAGATTGCCAGCCAGCCAGCCAGACTCGGCCATCTGACCACCGGCCAGCCATTGCAGTCGCATGGCCCCCTGCCCCGCCAGCCACAAATACAAGTCTCGATTCAATTCAGGCGAGTCGACCAAAGCCAGCGTGGGCGGCAGGGCCAGTGTTTCAGCGTCCAGCACTGGCGTGGCAAAGCGCTGCCCGCCACCCGCGATTTTTTGCAGGACACTGCGCGAACCACCGTGGCGTCTCTCTGCGGCCGATGCCAGGCGCCATTGAGGCAAACCGCCCATGGCACGGAAGATCACGCTCAATTGGGCTTTCATGTCTTCCAGCTGCACCGCCGCATCGGGATACTGCCGATCCGCCAGACGCGTCACGATGCGGTGCCACCATTGGCCAACCCACTCTTCCATCAGCGAGCCTCCTTCGATACTTGCGCAGCCTGTTGCGCGTGCAGCGCTTGTTCGGCCTTCTTCTGACGCAGGGTTTCTCGCACGGCGTCCACGCCCACGGCCCAGTTCAACACCGGGCTGCGATCCTGTTGGCCTTGCGATCGGTCGCATTGGCTGAGGCACTGGCCGCACTGCACGCAGGAGAACATCATGCGCTTGATGTCGCGCGGGTGCAGGCGCATCGGGCAGGCGTTATCGCAAGCTGATCCGATCGGTGCATCACAGGTGCGGCATTCCTTGGCGCGCTCGCGCCTGAAGGCTACGACCATGCCCTTGGGATTGGCCATCCACACCAGACTTTGGAACAAGCCAACGGCGCAACCAAAGCGGCAAAACAGATGGCGGGCCAGCACGAACTCGGCGGTGAACACGGCCGTTCCGATCAACAGGAACCGGGCTTCTCCCGCGGTCAAGGTACCGTGGAACAGGTGCGACCAGATCCGCACGGGGGGCAACAAGTAGCTCAAAAGCGTGATCGCCCAGGCAAAGCCCAACAAAAGACTGAGCGCCAGAAAGACGGGCCACCAGGCCTTGCGAGGCTGCACCAACTCGCCACGGCCATCGCGGCGCTTGCTCACGTGCTTGTCCCACAGGCTGAACTTGCCAATGGCGCGATGCAAGGCCTGATTGAGCAACTCGACCGCAGAAAAGTGTGGGCACAGCCAGCCGCAATACAAGCGGCCGTACTTCCACGCAACAGTCAGGAAGGCTGCGACCACCAGCAAGATGGGCAGCAAGCCACGCACCAGCAGTTCAAGCCCGGCCTGGGTCGGGGTGATCTCGCCCTTCATCAGGGCATCGATCCCCAGCGACCACTTGAATCCCAATACCCACAGTTGGGTCTCTGTCAGATCAAATCGAAACAGATTGAGAACCGGCGCCAGCAGGAAGAAGATAAAAAACCCCACCTGCCAACGCAAACGCCGGCTTTGCAGATCAGGGGCTGTCAAAGACGCCACGTACGATCTCCATCAGCGCTGCTGCCGTATCGGCATCGTCGGTCAGCGCGTCCACCACGGCCGCCCGGCACGCGGTCTCCACAGTCATGCCGGCACCGATCAAGCGGGCCGCCATCACCAGCAAGCGCGTGCTGGCCGTTTCTTCCAGATCATGGTCCGTTACCCGGCGCAGCGCGTGCGCCAGGCGAACCAAGCCTGCGGCCACATCGGCACTCACGCCGGATTCGCTGCGCACGATGTCCTGCTCGACATCGGCTTGCGGGTACTCGAAAGACAAGGCCACAAAACGCTGCCGTGTGCTGGGCTTGAGGGCCTTGAGCAGGTTCTGATAGCCGGGGTTGTATGACACCACCAGCATGAACTCAGGCGGGGCGATCAACAGCTCGCCAGTGCGCTCGATGGGCAGCACGCGCCGGTCATCCGCCAGGGGGTGCATGACCACGGTCGTGTCCTTGCGGGCTTCGACCACTTCGTCCAGATAGCAGATCGCCCCTTCGCGCACGGCGCGAGCCAGGGGGCCATCCTGCCAGACGGTATTGCCTTGCCCGATGAGGTGCCTGCCAACCAGGTCGGCGGCACTCAGGTCATCGTGGCAAGACACGGTAATGAGGGGCCGCCCAAGGCGGGCAGCCATGTGTTCTACAAAACGGGTTTTGCCACAACCCGTCGGCCCTTTGATCAGCAGGGGCAGCTGGCAGCGCCAGGCGTGTTCGAACAAGGCGCATTCCTGCGCTTGCGCGACGTAGTGGGGAACGCTGTCTGGCGCTCCCGCGATGTGCCTGGCACTGAGCATGTCCATGCTGATCTTTCTAGGCTGACGGGTCGTGTCTATCAGGCTCGTTGAGCCGGTACGGCGCGCGCATCACCACCAGAGGAGGCGACCACAGGGGCCTCGCCACCGATGAAGAAGCTCGACAGGTAGGTCAACAGCCCCACCAGGAAGCCCACACCGCCACCCAGACGGACCCAGTAGAAGAAGTTCAACTGTTCCTGTGTGGCCATGAACGGCGTGGGATTGGCGGCCATGCGCTGCAACCAGACTTGCAAGATGCCAGCGCCGGTCAGCGCCAACACCATGGTGCCCATGCTCAGGGTCATGATCCAGAAGGACCACATCTCCACGTTCTGGGCACGGGCGCTGTTGGCCACACGACCACGCAGGGTGGGCATGGCGTAGCTGATCATGGTGATGACCACCAGCACGTAAGCACCGTAGAAGGCCAGGTGGCCGTGGGCCGCCGTGATCTGGGTGCCATGGGTGTAGTAGTTCACGGCAGACAGGGTATGAATGAAGCCCCACAGACCTGCGCCCAGGAAGCCCATCACCGAGGTACCCACGGCCCAGAGCACTGCTGCCTGGTTGGGGTGTTCACGGCGACGACGCTGCACCATATTGAAGGCAAACACCGTCATCATGAAGAAGGGAATGGGTTCCATGGCCGAGAAGATCGAACCAATCCATTGCCAGTAGCCAGGCAGACCGATGAAGTAGAAGTGGTGGCCCGTGCCCAGGATGCCGGTCATCAGCGCGAAAGCGATGATCACGTACAACCACTTGTCGATCACTTCACGGTCCACGCCCGTGGTCTTGATCAGCACGAAGGCCAGCAAGGCACCCAGGATCAACTCCCACACGCCTTCCACCCACAGGTGAACCACGAACCACCAGTACATCTTGTCGCGCACCAGGTTGCTGGGGTTGACAAAGCTGAACAGGAACATCAACGCCAAGCCCCACAGGCCCAGGTGCAGCACCAGCGAGATGCTGGTCTTGCGGCCCTTGAGCAAGGTCATCGAGGTGTTGAACAGGAAGCCCAATGCCACGATCACGATGCCCACCTTGGTCGGCAAAGGTTGCTCCAGAAACTCGCGCCCCATGGTGTGCAGCAGATCGTTGCCCGTCATCTCGGCCAGTTTGGCGTAGGGCACCATCAGGTAGCCCACGATGGTCAGGGCGCCGGCCACCAGGAAGATCCAGAACAGGATCATCGCCAGCTTGGGGCTGTACAGCTCTGTTTCAGCCTCTTCAGGCACCAGGTAGTAGGCTGAACCCATGAAGCCGAACAGCAGCCACACGATCAGCAAGTTGGTGTGGACCATGCGGGCCACGTTGAAGGGAATGGCCGGAAACAGGAAGTCTCCGATGATGTACTGCAGGCCCATGGCCAGACCGAAAACGATCTGCCCGACGAACAGCAGCAGCGCAGCCGCGAAGTAATACTTCGCGACCGATTGCGATTGGTACTTGAGTGTTTTGATCATGATGTCGCTCCGCCTTGATCAACCTTCGATGTTGGGTGGCCACTTCTCGGTGTTGACCCCATTGGTCCACTTGAGAAACTCCACCATGTCATCGAGTTGCTGG
>NZ_SCTN01000204.1 GCF_004297345.1 Aquabacterium sp.
CGTGGATGCGCTCCAGATATTCATCGGTGAGTTCGGCCACGGTGGGGTTCTTGCCGTAGTCGTACTGGAGCTTGTCTGAGTGAATCTCGACCTCGACGCGGAGCCTGTTGTCCGCGAGTCGCTGAAGTGCTTGAAGCTTCTTTTCAACCCGTTCGGCGTTCTTCGAGTCGGGTCCGAATTGATGATTGAACAGAGCCCGAAAAAAGCTGCGGAGGCGGCTGTAGTCGTGTACGCGGAACTCGCTGCCCTTGTGATAAAACTTGACGGTGGTCGTCTTCCCGGCGAAGTAAATGGCCATGTGGTACTTGGCCGAATTCTTCTGACGCCGAGGAAAGTTGCGGAGCTGAATGGAGTCGAAGAACTCTTTGCATGCGGGCTTGCTCAGGTTGTACACGTGAGCCACATCGACACGATGAACAGTCCAGTAATCGGCAGGGAGCAACTCGGTTTCAAGAAGCTTCTCGACCAGCGCGACAAGGTAGCGCGCCGCATCCAGAAAGTTGGATGGACCGCCATAGACGTTGTGCCCGTGCATGACCTTGTGGACGCTGGCCTCAACGATCAAGTAAGGCTCACAAGGGTGCAGACGCGGACGCCCGTTTTTATCGAGCACGAAGTCCTCGTACTTGGGCAACACGGAAATACGCGAGTCCCAAGAGCCCAGAAGCTGGCCGGTGAACAACTCGTACATGATTTCGCCGCTGGCGAGATCAGTCCCCGAACGCAAGATGCACTGTTGTTCAATGCGGCGCATGACAGAACGGTCCATGCTGGGTGACTTGAGCTTGATGGTGTCGTATGCCATTGCTTCAAACACGCTCAGAAATTGAGGCTGTCTCATGCGTGAGACTCTCAGGCGGTGCTACCACGCCCGCCTGAGAAAAAACACGCGCTTCGCGCGAAGCGCTGAAGAGAAAGCGTCCGTCCTCGCTGACGCTGCGGGCGGGCGCTTTCTCTTCGGCGCAGACGCAATTGCCCTCGGCCCCTTCACAGTCGCGAACGTTGCGAACGAGCACAGTCATGCGGCCGATGTGAGGCCAAGTGGCTTCGACGGTCCAGCAATCACCAGCCTTATCAAGCGTGACTGCCTCGACGATCTGCGCACAATAAATAAGCTGTCCACGGCGGACCTGAACGCACTTGCGATCAAGAACAACACCGGCCCGAGCGGCTTCAAAACAGGCGCGAGCATGGGCTTGATGCGTGTATGGCACGTTCACAGGTCGAACTCCTGTGCCTTCTGAGCAGCTAGAACTCGAACTGCCTCAACGTTAATCAAGGTCCGCTTGCCGACGCGCACGGTGGGCCACATGCCGCGATCAGCTTGTGCAATAAGGACACCGACGGGAAGACCGATGGCGGTGGCGAAGGCCTCGCGCGTCATAACAGGCACCGAAATGGAAAAGCCGCCACCCTGGAGGGCCTCTGATGTATCCTGATCAGTACGTTGTTGCACGATAAATTCACCCCCAATTAACGTATTAAGTACGTTGCGCAACGTAGATTATGCGTAACGCGAGGGCAAAGCAATGATTGAAGACAGAGTCCGACTGTTTATGTCGGAATTGACGGATCCGCGAAGAAGGTACAAACAGCTTGAAGAGTGGACGGGGATAGCGGCCGACAGATGGAGTGCTGTCTGGCTGAAAAGACAGCGCCCTACAGTTGAGATGCTTGAAGAGCTGTGCCACCACGAGCCCGAATTGATCATGTGGCTAACAACGGGACGTACACACCGCGAAAGCGGGCAAATCTCGCTAGAAGAAGCAGCCGCAAAAAAGAGAGTTAACTGGCAAGACCTATTGACCAAAGTCGGCGCAGGGATGGAGCTAACGGAAGACGAAAAACTGGTTAAGAAATGCAGCGACGCGTACAAGTTGGGGGACAGAAGCCATCTGTTGCCTAGCTTTGAGCGGAAAGCGGCACGGAAGAAAAATGATCAAAAAGAGTGATGCTGGATGGCTTGTAGATAGCCAGCCAGGAGGGCGCGGAGGGAAGCGCTTTCGCAAGACATTCAAGACACAAGCAGAAGCCAAGGCCTACGAGGCCTGGCTAACAACGCAGGTCAATCAAAACGCCAAGTGGCAACCCGAGAAGCGCGACACACGCAAGCTACGTGAACTGATCGAACTCTGGTATTCACACCACGGGTCTGGCCTGAAAGCTGGAGCCAACACATACAGCCGCCTCAAGCTCGCGTGCGATGCCATGGGCAACCCCGTTGCTGATCGCTTCACAGTCAACACATTCGCCACCTACCGCACCGAGCGGCTTGCTGCGGGCATCGCACCGAACAGCGTGAACCGTGAACACGCATACCTGCGCTCTGTGTTCAACGAACTGCGCCGATTGGGCCAATGGAAAAAGCCCAACCCCCTGGCCGAGCTACGCCAGTTCAAAGTGCAAGAGCGCGAGCTGTCATACCTGACGACCGATCAGATTCGTGATCTGCTTGAAAAATTGAGCGAAGGGAAGAATCGCCATGCGGCCATGATCGCCAAGGTGTGTCTGGCCACCGGGGCTCGATGGAGCGAGGCCGAGAGCCTCGAAACGCGGCACATCAGAAACAGCCAGATCCAATTCGCTGGCACGAAGTCTGGCAAGGTGCGAGCGATCCCGATTGAGCCCAGCTTTGAACAGGAACTGCGGAATCACCATGACAAGGCAGAAACGGGGCAACGCCTGTTCGCCTACGCCTATTCAGCTTTCCGCGATGCCATCGAGCGCGCTGGCATCGCGCTTCAAGACGGCCAACTCACACACGTCCTGCGCCACACCTTCGCATCGCACTTCATGATGAACGGCGGCAACATCCTCGTGTTGCAACGCAGCCTTGGCCACGCAAACCTGACGATGACGATGCGCTATGCGCATCTAGCGCCTGACCACCTGCAAGAGGTGGTGAAGCTCAATCCGTTGACTGCGTTGACAGTTCGTTGACACTTAACGGATTGCTCAGCGCCAAAAACAGCGCTAAGTGATTGAATTTATTGGTAGGCCGTGTTGGACTTGAACCAACGACCAAAGGATTATGAGTCCTCTGTTATCCGCACTGCGCCTTGTTACCAAAGGAACACGTCTCACATGATCAGAACGGACATGTTCAGGTATTTGGTCTTCAAAGAGGTTGTCCACCTGTGGATAACCTCTTGCGCCGGCCTTACTTTTTTGCAATTTCCTACCTCAAGAATTGAGGGGGGGCTCTCAATTGAGCGAGAAACCTCAATCAGCCTTCTTCACTCTTTACTATCGGCCTAGGCTACAGGCTAGGGGCTGACAGCCAGACATTGCTCCCCACAAGCGAGCAATGGACTGCAACCATACGACGGGGCCATAGGGCTAAGTAACCAGAAGAACCCCACAGGTTCAACCTTTCGACATGTACTGCCTGTGTTTTATCGGATTCAAGATAATTACCAATAATTCATATTTTCGGACAGTGTGCGCATTCTGCGATGGCTGCCCGAAAACGCGTCACAAGCGGTTACCGCGATTCGCCGCAGAGAGCCGGATTGACGATGAGTGGCATGAAGCAAGCATTGGCTTACCTTCAAGTTCTGCTGCAGGGAAGACCGACGCCGCGGTCGCTGCAATCATGCAGTCCTGTTGGTGACAGGTTTCCCCCCGCGACTCCGGCCTGAATGTCCGCGGCTGGAGGGGCTAAACTCGCGCCATCCTCGCTTAGTGGAATTCGAAGCCAAAGCCATTCGAGTGGCAGCGACGGAAGACGCGAACGTGAGGGTCCCCTTTAACCTCGCTCAGACTGGTTAGTCTGGCTACTGCGGCCGGTCACCGCGACTTACGCTTCCAATTGGGTACTCGCTAGATTGGATCAGCACATCAAAATGTGTTTAGATGGGAGCATGTAAGACGATCCAGTCGGAGAGCACATGCCCCCAGATAGTGCTGACAGCATCCGATCTCTCCTTGAGCTTTCACCGCATGTTCATGAGGCGCTTGTCAGGGAATCGGAGGACATTTGGGTAAGTGTTGCCCCACATGACAGAGCTCGGTATGAGGCTTCTGGTACCCCTTTGATCCTGTGTGACGCTGAGTCATTGATTCCCGTTATTGTCCTGAATGCAGTGGCAGCAATTGCCCTAGATCTATCTGACAGTCGTCTTTTGCTTTTGCCATTGATCGCGAAAGACCTCTTCTCGCGCGTTCAGCAAGTGCTGCCCACTCGCCTGTCGGTAATGGCCATTTCTCTTGGCCCAGATTTCCATCTAAAGGAATCGCTTCATGATGAGTTGCTTGAGGAAGGCTTCTACGTCTTGACTCCAAACATGGAGCCAGCGTTCCTCGGCATGAGTGCGCTACAGGTCGCAAGTCTCTTTGTGCGCCGTACTTACGCCAATGCACTTGAATCGATTAACAACATTGAACGCATTGCCGCAGAGAATGCATCCGAGGTTTCGTCCTTTAACCACCAATACACCAATAAGAAGCGCGGGCGCCTTTAGCGCTGTTATGGTGCGTTCACAGCAACGCGTGGCGCCAAGGCTCGGTCGTCTGGCAACTTTTGGCAAGCCTGAACGGTCGCCGTCGATTGTGGTCAGTGACGCGAGGTGCAGCGTGTGACTGCAACCAACCTATTGCTGACCTGGCTGTGTGGACAGCCGCTCTGCAGCGATTGCTGCCGCCGGCCGAAGGCCGATGACGGCACGCTGACTGGCCGATAGCGGTCTCGCGGCAGCCTAGGAGGATCGCGAGATATTCGTTTTGCGGCCTGAGCCGCCCAGCGGGCCGGATGGGAGGTTGCGTCGGGCTTCGAACTCCTTCCCTGAGCGCTTGTTGGCGGCGACCCACCCACGTGTGTCGCGCCCAAGGCGAGCAGCGTCCTTTTCTGCACGACCTGCGTCGCTGGGAGCGTGCTTCTGCGCGAGCGGGTCGGCACGCTTGTGCTGCTTTGACATGTAAGGCTCCTGAAGGCCGCCGAGACTTGGCGCTGTCGCATTATCGAGGCCAAAACGAGGCGT
>NZ_SCTN01000586.1 GCF_004297345.1 Aquabacterium sp.
CAACCTCGAGAAGACGCAGCCTGCGTTCGAGGATGCTCTGAAGTTCATCAAGCAACTGTCGGCCCGTCGCGGTACCGTGATGATGATCGGCACGAAGCGTCAAGCTCGTGACACCATCGCTCTGGAAGCCGAACGCGCTGGCGTGCCCTTCGTGAACCAACGTTGGTTGGGCGGCATGCTGACCAACTTCAAGACCGTCAAGGGCTCGCTCAAGAAGTTGAAGGACATGCAGGCTCAGGTCGAAACTGGCCTGGACAACCTGAAGAAGAAGGAAGGCTTGCTGTTCCAACGCGAACTGACCAAGCTGGAAAAGGACATCGGCGGCATTCAGGACATGAACGCACTGCCTGACGCCCTGTTCGTGATCGACGTTGGTTACCACAAGATCGCCATTGCCGAAGCCAAGAAGCTGGGCATTCCTGTGATCGGCGTGGTTGACACCAACCACTCGCCCGAAGGCATCGACTACGTCATTCCTGGTAACGACGACTCGTCCAAGGCTGTGGCGTTGTACGCCAAGGCCGTGGCTGATGCCGTGCTGGAAGGTCGTGCCAACGCCGTGAACGAAGTGGTGGCTGTGGCTGCCGGCGACGACGAGTTCGTGGAAGTCAACGAAGCTGCCTGAGGCTCCTTGACCTAGCAAGAAGGGGCTGACGGATCAGCCCCTTTTTTTCAACAGAATTTCCTGTGTGGCGGTGATGACACCGCCCCTGAATCAAACGGAGAAAGCAAATGGCTGCTATTACCGCCAGCATGGTCGCTGAACTGCGCGCCAAGACTGACGCACCCATGATGGAGTGCAAGAAGGCTTTGACCGAGGCCGATGGCGACTTCGTCAAGGCTGAAGAGATCCTGCGCGTCAAGTTGGGCAGCAAGGCTTCGAAGGCCGCTGCCCGCGTGACCGCAGAAGGCATCGTGTCGGCCTACATCGACGGCTCGACCGGCGCCCTGGTTGAAATCAACTGCGAAACCGACTTCGTGTCGAAGAACGACGACTTCCTGGGTTTCGGCAAGGCCGTGGCCGAACTGATCGCCAAGAAGAACCCCGCTGACGTGGAAGCCCTGTCTGCGCTGGAGCTGAACGGCGCTACCGTGGAAGCCACTCGTTCCGCTTTGATCGGCAAGATCGGCGAGAACATGACAATCCGCCGCTTCAAGCGCTTCAGCGGTGACAACCAACTGGCCGCTTACCTGCACGGTTCGCGTATCGGTGTGGTGGTCGAGTTCACTGGCAGCGACGTCGCCGCCAAGGACGTGGCCATGCACGTGGCCGCCATGAAGCCTGTGTCGCTGTCGTCTGACGACGTGCCTGCTGCGCTGATCGAAACCGAGCGCAGCGTCGCCACGGCCAAGGCTGCTGAATCCGGCAAGCCTGCTGACATCGCTGCCAAGATGATCGAAGGCGCTGTTCAGAAGTACCTGAAGGAAGTGTCCCTGTTCAACCAGGTCTTCGTGAAGGCCGCTGACGGCAAGCAAACAGTCGAGGCCTACCTGAAGTCGGCCAACAC
>NZ_SCTN01000205.1 GCF_004297345.1 Aquabacterium sp.
CCACCATTGACATCGCATTCATCGGCGGCGGCAACATGGCCACGGCCATCATCGGCGGCCTGCTGCGCCAGGGGCGCACGCCTTCGTCCATTCTGGTCATCGACCCGATGGCCGAGCAACGCACCCGCCTGACCCAGACCCTGGGCGTTCAGACCGCGGAAGGCCCCTGCCCGGCCCTGACGCAAGCGGCCACTGTGGTGTGGGCGGTCAAGCCGCAGCAGTTCAAGGATGCGGCCCAGACTTATGCCACGCTGACGGGCAAGGCCTTGCATTACAGCGTGATGGCCGGCCTGCGCACGGACGACATGGCACGCCTGCTGGGCACGCCGCGCATTGTGCGGGCCATGCCGAACACGCCTGCTCTGGTTGGCCAAGGCATGACGGGTTTGTTTGCTCGCGCTGAGGTCAGCGCCGATGAACGCGCCGCCATTGGCCAGATGGTCGAACCCACGGGCCAGGCGATGTGGGTGAACAAGGAAGCAGACTTGGATGCGGTGACGGCGCTATCGGGTTCTGGTCCGGCTTACGTGTTTTATTTCATCGAGGCCATGATGCAGGCGGCGCAGGACATGGGCTTGAGCGCCGAGCAAGGCCGTCAACTGGCGCTGGCCACGTTTGGCGGTGCGACAACGCTGGCTGCGCAATCCAGCGATGCGCCTTCGGTGCTGCGTGAGCGCGTGACGTCCAAGGGCGGTACGACCTATGCGGCGTTGACAAGCATGGAAACGGCTGGCGTGAAGGCGGCGTTCATTGCGGCGATGCGGGCGGCGGAGAAGCGGGCTGGCGAACTGGGTGACGAGTTCGGGCGTTGAGTTGTAGGTGATTGATGTGATCGGTTTGGGGGCCTCAACGGCCTTCTGCTGGTTTCTCTGCTCTCCACGGCTCGGGCGCTTTGTCGAAGCAACGCGGGGTGCGGGATGAGGGGGCAGTGGCCCGGCTTCATGTTGGTGGTCCCGCTGCGCGGGACTGCCCTGCGCTCCTCGCAATGGGTTGGGGCCCTCCAACTCACTACGCGGCTACGCCGCTGCGTTCAAACAAATCGGGCAAGCTAGAAGACGAAGCGCGCTGACGCGCGCCCAACCCATCGCTGCGGTGCTCGGCACCAACAAGGCGCCAGGCCACCTTCCCCTCACCCCTTTTTCACCCCGCTTCCCTCGTGCGAGAGAAGACCGCGGTAGGGCTCGGGTGCGAGTACCAGCACAGCACAGCACAGGCACAACCGCACGCGACACGTGGGCCCGTGGCATGCCACCAGCAGGGCGAAACAGGATGAGTTGGTAGTTGCGGGGCGATGTCGGTGGCGTCGAGGAGCGCAGTGGCGAGCTTGGCGTGCGCAGCACGCCTCGTTCATCTGACTCGCTGGGACTGTTTGACCAGAGCGAACGCAGTTCGCGGCGGGAGTTTCCCAGCGCAGGCTCGCCGCGAGTACCGCAGAGCAGTCCGAAGCGAAGCGCAGGACCGCCACCGTCTGAGCCCAGCGGCTACCAACTCATCCGCGCCCTGCGCTACCCCGACAAAGCGCCCCAGCCCCAGCCTGCAAGCAGGCCTACCGTCAGCCGACCCACGCCCCAAGAAGCGTCAGCCCTTGGCCACCAAAGCCGTATCCAGCACCAGCCCCACCCATACCGTCAAACCCAACCAATGATTCAAACGGAAGGCCTTGAAGCAATCCTCGCGCACACGCCCCTTGATCAGCCAACCGTGCACCAAAGCCTGCGCGCCAGCCAGCGCCAACCCAGCGTTGTAGAACGCCCCGCGCCCGCTGAGCACCCCGACCTGATACCAACAAGCCACGCACAGTGCATAAAAGCCCATCACCCCGATCACATCAAACCGCCCCAGCGTGATGGCCGACGTGCGGATCCCGATCTTGAGATCGTCGTTGCGGTCCACCATGGCGTACTCGGTGTCATAAGCCAGCACCCAGGCCAGATTGCCCGCCATCAGCCACCACACCACCGAAGGCACCCGCTGCTGAATCGCCGCAAACGCCATCGGGATCCCGAAACTGAACGCCACGCCCAGCACCGCCTGAGGCATTGAAAAGAAACGCTTGGTGAACGGGTAAATGATGGTCACGGCCAAGGCCCCGAACGACATCGCAATCGTCATCGGATTGGTCGTCAGCACCAAGGCGAAGGACACCAACGCCAGCACCGCCCCCACGCCCAAGGCCTCCTTCACGGACAAGCGCCCACTGGTGATCGGCCGCTGCGCCGTCCGCGCCACATGGCGATCGAAATCCTTGTCCGCCACGTCGTTGACGGCACAGCCCGCGCTGCGCATCAGGATCGTGCCCAGCGTGAACACCAGCAGCAAATGCCAGCCAGGAAAGCCGCCCGCAGCCAGCCACAAAGCCGACAAGGTGGGCCACAGCAGCAAAAGCCAGCCCTGCGGCCGGTTCCAGCGGATCAGATCGAGGTAAAGCGACCAGCGGTCGCGCAAGGTCAAGGTAGTCACGGCGCTCATTATCGCGGCCCTCCCGCCCAATGGCTTGGGGGCAGCACTCATCAATCTGTCATCCAATCGGACTATGCTGCGTGTCAATGCGCCTCGGCGTGCCCATTGACGAAACCGATCATGAAAACTTTGCTGATGTACGAACGTGTGGTGCCACTGGACCGTGAACAGCACCGCAAGCTGCACATTCACCAAGGCCCCAGCCGCCTGGCTTTCGCGCGCGAAACCAATTCCATGCTGATGGCCGCCGCCGAACTGCCCCTGGCCGCACTGGACTACCCCTGCGTGTTCGTGCCCGCTGGCGACACCCACTCACTCGTGGCCATCGTAGGCCTGCGCGACAAGGAAAACCTGTTGATCGACGCCGATGGCAACTGGGCCGAAGAGCACTATGTGCCCGCTTTCGTGCGCCGCTACCCTTTCGTGCTGGCCGAGCAACCTGGCAGTGAGCAGATGACGCTGTGCATCGACGAAGCGTTCGATGGCATCGACCAGACGCAAGGCGAAGCCCTGTTTGACGCGCAAGGCCAGGACACAGCCTACCTGAAGCAGTTGCAGCAGTTCCTGCTGTCCTTCCATCAGGACATGGTGAGCACTGGCCGCTTTGCCAAGCGCCTGGCCGAACTGGATCTGCTGGTCGAGCGCTCGATCGATTGCACCATTCAGGGCGAGAAGCTCACGCTCAATGGCTTCAAGGTGGTCGATGAGAACAAGCTGCGCGCCCTGCCCCCAGACACCGTGCAAGAGCTGTTTGGCTCAGGTGCGCTGGGTTGGGTGCATGCCCACCTGCTGTCGCTCAACAATGTGAACAAGCTGGGCAACCGCCTGGGCCAGCGCCTGCAGGCCGCCCGCGCAGCTGCTGAGGGCGGTGAGCCGCACGTCACGCACTGAACGGCTGATCCAGCTCGCCTGCGTCATCGAAGCCCATTCACCGAACGGGCCTCGATCTGATGCGCACGGGCCGCTACGGCCCCACCACTGCGCCCAAGCCTGGCAATCAACGAGCCTGGCTGCGCGGTGGTGTGACTTCGGTCGGCACGCGGCCATCCTGGCCAGCAGGCGTGGCCTGCGCCTGAGCGACCTGCCCTGCCTGCCAACCGCCACCCAGCGCCCGATAAACGCTGATGTGCGCCTGCTGGCGAGCCAGTTGCGCCGCGATCAAAGCCTGCTGAGCAGAGAACAAGGCACGCTGGGCATCCAGCAGATCCAACTGGCTGGCCACACCCGTGTCGTAACGCATGGTGGACAAGCGCAGACGGGCCGCTTCTGCCTGGGCCTGCGCCAGTTGCGCCTGTGCCTGATCGGCATAAGTGCGGCGCGCCACCAGGGCATCCGAGACCTCCTTGAAGGCGGTCTGGATGGCCTTGTCGTACTGCGCCACGGCGATGTCGCGCTTGACCTTGGCCGACTCAACACCAGCCTGCGTGCGGCCCGCATCAAAGATCGGCACGCTGATGGACGGCGCGAAGCTCCAGGCATTGCGCCCATCGTCAAACAGGCCAGACAATGAATCGCTCACTACGCCGGCACTGGCTGTCAGGCTGATACGCGGAAAGCGCGCAGCCCGGGCTGCGCCGATATTGGCGTTAGCGCTGATCAACTGCTGTTCAGCCTGGGCGATATCGGGGCGCTGCAAGAGCACATCCGAAGACAAGCCCACAGGCAACTCGCTCAGATCGGGCCACAGGCTGGCCGACACCACTTGCGCGGCTTCCGCGCTGCTCTTGCTGGTGGCCAGCGCCTGCATCTTTACATCAGGCACGGGCGGCAACAGATCAGCCGGCGCGGCGCTGCCCAGCAGCAGGCTCAAGGCATTGAGATCCTGTGCCCACTGGCGTTGCGCCTGCGCGCGGGTCACGCGCGCCGCTTCCACGGACGATTGGGCCGAGCGCAGATCCAGCTCGTTCAACACACCGTTGTCGAACTTGAGTTGCAGCAGCTTGAACGAATCCTGACGCGTCTGCAGCGTCTGCTCGCTCAAGGCCAGTTGCCAGCGATCCGCCCACAGCGCGTAATACGCGTTGGCCACAGAAGCCACCAGGCCGATGTGCACCGTCTTGCGGGCTTCTTCGGAAGCCACCACCTGCGCAGAAGCCGCCTCGCTCAGCGCCTTGACGCGGCCGAACAAATCCAGCTCGTAGGCCGACACGGTCACCCCACCCGTCACGGTCGTGGTCAGTGGATAAGGCGAAGCCGATGAAGGCTGGCGCGTGCCACTGATGCTGCCATTGAGCGTGGGGAAGCGATCGGCGTTCTGGATCTGATACGCGGCACGCAGCTGCTCGATGTTGAGCGCAGCCACGCGCAGATCGCGGTTGTTGTCCAAGGCCAGCTTGATCAGCCCTTGCAGACGCGCATCAGGGAAGTAACTGGCCCAGGGCAGCTCGGCCACCGCACGTGCGGCCTGCGCATCACCGGCCTTGGCATCATCACCAGACAACTGTGCAGGCACGGCCATGGCCGGGCGCTCATACGTCGGGATCATGCTGCAACCCGACAGCATCAGCATGGCGGCAGCCACCATCAACGACAGACGGGCGGGCTGCTGCATAGCAGACACTTTCACGCGAGAGACAAAAGACTTATTCATGAGATGGCTCCACGTCGGTGCCAACGGGCTCGACCCGTGCCGGCTTGGCTGGGAAGAAGCGACGCACGACCACAAAGAAGACAGGCACGAAGAACACGGCCAGCACGGTGGCAGCGATCATGCCGCTCATCACGCCGGTACCGATGGCACGCTGGCTGGCGGCACCGGCGCCACTGGACACCACCAGAGGCAGCACACCCAGGATGAAAGCCAGCGAGGTCATGATGATCGGGCGGAAGCGCAAGTGGCAGGCCTGCAAGGTGGCATCCAGCACGTTCATGCCCTTGCTTTGCAGCTCACGCGCAAACTCGATGATCAGGATCGCGTTCTTGGCCGACAAGCCGATGATGGTGATCAGGCCCACCTTGAAGAACACGTCGTTGGGCAGATCACGCAGGTTGGCACCCAGCAGCGAACCCAGGATACCCAGCGGCACCACCAGCATCACGGCAAACGGGATGGACCAGCTCTCATACAAGGCGGCCAGACACAGGAACACGGCCAGCAACGAGAACACCAGCAAGGACGTGGCCTGCGAGCCCGAGAGCTGCTCTTCACGTGACAAGCCTGTCCATTCGATGCCGATGCCGGGAGGCAACTTGGCCGCGATGGCTTCGACCTCGGCCATGGCCTGGCCTGTGCTGAAACCAGGTGCCGCATCACCAGCCAGGCGCATGGCGGGATAACCGTTGTAGCGCACAGCCTGCATCTGCCCCGTCACCCAACGCGCCGACATGAAGGCCGACAAGGGTACGGTCTGACCAGCGCTGTTGCTCACATTGATCTGCAGCAGTTGCTCGGGCTGCATGCGGGCCGTGTCTTCGGCCTGCACCACCACACGCTGCATGCGAGAGCGGTTCGGGAAGTCGTTGATGTAGGCAGAGCCCAGCGCCGTCGACAAGGTCGAGCTGATCGCATCAAAGCTCACGCCAAGCGCATAGGCCTTGTCACGATCGATATCGAGCTGCATCTGCGGCGCATCTTCCAGACCATCAGGGCGCACACCCGTGACGATCTTGCTTTGCATCAGCATGCCCATCATCTGGTTGCGAGCGCCCAGCAAGGCGTCATGCCCCAGGCCAGCGCGATCCTGCAAGCGCACGGAGAAGCCCGTGGCATTGCCCAGTTCGCGAATCGGCGGCGGGTTGAGCGGGTAGATGAAGGCATCGCGGATGCCCATCAGTGCGCCGAATGCCCGCTTGGCCAAAGCCTGAGCCGAGTGCGCTTCGCCCTTGCGATCCTTGAAGTCCTTCAAGGTGACGAAAGCAAGCGCCGCGTTCTGGCCCGTGCCGGAGAAGCTGAAGCCCACCACACCGACCACCGATTGCACTTCCGGCTGCTTGATGAAGAACTGCTCGACCTGCGAGATCACGGCTTCCGTACGCGGCGCCGTGGCGCCAGGCGGCAGTTGAACGTTGACGAGCAAGTTGCCTTGATCTTCATTGGGCAGGAAGGCCGAAGGCATGCGCACATACAGCAAACCCACTGCGGCCACGATCAACGCGTACAAGATCAGCACGCGGCCACCACGGCGCACCAGCTTGGCCGCGACACCCTCATAACTATGCGTTGTCGAGTTGAAGAAGCGGTTGAACCAGCCGAAGAAGCCACCCTTTTCATGATGGTCATCCGGCACAGCCTTGAGCAAAGTGGCGCACAAAGCCGGCGTGAGCGACAAAGCCAGGAAGGCCGAGAACAGCATCGACGACACCATCGACAGCGAGAACTGGCGATAGATGTTGCCCACCGAGCCCGCAAAGAAAGCCATCGGGATGAACACCGACACCAGCACCACCGTGATACCGATGATGGCACCACTGATCTGGCCCATGGCCTTCTTGGTGGCAGCGTAAGGTGACAAGCCCTCTTGCGCCATCAAGCGCTCGACGTTCTCGACCACCACGATGGCATCGTCCACCAGGATACCGATGGCCAGCACCATGCCGAACATGGTCAGCACGTTGATGGAGAAACCCATCACCGACATCACGCCGAAAGTACCCAGCAAGGCCACCGGCACCACGATCGTAGGCACCAGGGTGTAACGGATGTTCTGCAGGAACAGGTACATCACCAGGAACACCAGCACCACGGCCTCGACCAGCGTCTCGACCACTTGGCTGATGGACACTTCGATGAAGCCCGAGGTGTCATACGGGAAGGAGTAGTTCACGCCTTGCGGGAAGTACTTCTGCAACTCGGCCATGCGGGCCTTCACCAGCTTGGCCGATTCCAGCGCATTGCCGGTAGGCGAGAGCTGAATGCTCAAGCCCAGCGCAGGCTTGCCGTTCAGGCGTGCATAGGTGCCGTACGCCTGCGCACCCAGCTCCAGGCGGGCCACGTCCTTGAGACGCACGGTCGAGCCATCAGGCTTGGCGCGCAACACGATGTTGCCGAACTGCTCGACATTTTCCAGCTGGCCTTGCACCACCACCGTGGCGGTCATGGTCTGGTCGATCAGGTTGGGGCGATCACCCAAGGCGCCTGCAGGCACCAGCGCGTTCTGCGCCTTGATGGCGTTGTTGACGTCCGTCAGGCTCAGGCCGAAGGACACCAGCTTGGCCGGATCAACCCACACGCGCATGGCCTTTTCCGTGCCGAAGAGCTGGACCTGGCCAATGCCCTTGACGCGTTGCAGCTCCGGCATGATGTTGCGCGACGCGTAGTCACCCAGCGCAACCGGGTCATAGGCCGGGTTGTCGGACGACAGCATCACAAACATCAGCACGTTGCTGCGCGACTTGTCGACCTTCACACCTTGCTGCGTCACCGCAGCAGGCAAGCGCGGCGTGGCACGGCTCAAGCGGTTCTGCACGTCCACCTGGGCCAGGTTGATGTCGGTGCCGGTCTCGAACGTGACGGTGATCGTGGCCGTGCCGTTGGCCTGGCTCACGGACTCCATATAGGCCAGGCCAGGCGAGCCGTTCAGCTCCTGCTCGATCACCGAGATCACGGCTTCGTCCATGGTCTTGGCCGAGGCACCGGGATAGGTGGCCGAGATCACCACAGAGGGCGGCGCCACCGTGGGGTATTGAGCGATAGGCAACTGCGTGATCGCCACCCCACCGAAGATCAGGATGAACAGCGCGATCACCCAGGCAAAGATGGGCCTGTCAATGAAAAAACGGGGCATGTGGATGCTCCTTGCGGCTTAGCGCGATGCAGCCGCTGCGGGAGCGGACGCGGACGACGCAGTAGCGCCTGCTGGTGCCGTTGAAGGCGTCCAGGGCACAGGCTTGACCGGGGCCTTGGGGTTCATCATGATCTTCTGGAAGCCGTCGACCATCACCTGCTCGCCCGACTTCAAACCACCCAGCACCACCCACTGGTTGCCACGCGCGCCACCCAGCTTGACCGGACGCGGCGCCACCTTGCCTTGTTCGGCATCGACCACCATCACCGTGTCGCCCTGGCTGCTGCGCGTCACGGCCTGCTGAGGCAGCAACATGCCGCCATCGACTTGAGCCTGCTCCAGGCGCACACGCACAAACATGCCTGGCAGCAACATGCCTTGCGGGTTGGGCAACTCGGCGCGCAGAGAGACTTGACCAGAAGTCGGGTCCACGCTCAGATCAGAGAACAGCAGCTTGCCTTGCAGCGGGTATTCGGTGCCGTCATCCAGCACCACGCGCACGGCCGCAGCCTGATTACCGGCCTTCTTGATCGTGCCGGCCTCCATGGCCTTCTTGAGCTTGATGACATCGTTGGCCGATTGCGTGAAGTTCAC
>NZ_SCTN01000206.1 GCF_004297345.1 Aquabacterium sp.
TCAGGCTGTCGATGTTGAGCTTGCCGTCCATGTACCAGTCCACGATCTTGGGCACGTCGGTGCGGCCACGTGCGCCGCCGAAGGCCGAGCCTTCCCACTTGCGGCCCGTCACCAGCTGGAAGGGGCGGGTGGCGATCTCGGCGCCCGCTTCTGCCACCCCGATGATGATGGAGCGGCCCCAGCCCTTGTGGCAGCACTCCAGCGCCTGGCGCATGGTCTTGGTGCTGCCGATGCACTCGAAGCTGTAGTCGGCGCCGCCGTCAGTCAGTTGCACGATGGCGTCCACGATGTTGCCACCGGCCGCCTCAATGTCCTTGGGGTTGAGGAAGTGGGTCATGCCGAACTGGCGGGCCATGGCTTCGCGGTTCGGGTTGATATCGACGCCGATGATCTTGTCAGCGCCCACCATCTTGGCACCCTGGATCACGTTCAGGCCGATGCCGCCCAGGCCGAACACGACCACATTGGCGCCGGCTTCTACCTGGGCCGTGAACAGCACGGCGCCCACGCCGGTGGTCACACCGCAGCCGATGTAGCAGACGGTCTCAAACGGCGCGTCCTCACGGATCTTGGCCAGCGCGATCTCGGGCACCACGATGTAGTTGCTGAAGGTCGATGTGCCCATGTAGTGCAGGATGGGCTCGCCATTGAGCGAGAAGCGCGAGGTGCCATCGGGCATCAGGCCCTTGCCCTGTGTGGCGCGGATCTTCTGGCACAGATTGGTCTTGCGGCTCAGGCAGAATTTGCACTCGCGGCATTCCGGTGTGTAGAGCGGGATGACGTGGTCGTTCTTGCGCAGCGATTTGACGCCCGGGCCCACGTCCACGACCACGCCAGCGCCTTCATGGCCCAGGATGGCGGGAAACAGCCCTTCCGGGTCGGCGCCGGAGAGGGTGTAGTAATCGGTGTGGCAGATGCCAGTGGCCTTGATCTCGACCAGCACTTCACCTTCGCGCGGGCCTTGCAGATCAAGTTCTTCAATGGTCAGGGGGGCGCCAGCTTTCCAGGCGACGGCTGCTTTGGTTTTCATCGTTGGGCTCCTAGGCGCAAAGGGTTTGCAATCAACCCATCACTATTCCACAGCTTGAAAGCGGCCGTGGCGCGTGGCCATGAAAAAGGCCACCCGAAGGTGGCCTTGCTCGTGCACGGATGTCGCGTCAGCGCAAGGAGACCGAAGCGGCGCGCTTCTTGACCTCGATGGTCGTGGCGCTCAGGGTGCGTACATTGTTGACGGTGCTCATCGAGCCCTTCACTTCCACCAGGCAGTTCAGGGGCGTGTTCGATACCGTCATGTCCACGTTGCGGCCTGTGCTGATCGTGGCGGCGCTGCCATCCACCGTCAGTGAACCGTCGCGCAGCGTCAGGGTGAAGGTGCCACTCAGATCAGACGTGCCCGCGGTGCAGGGCGCTGAGCCATACAGCTCGAAGCGGCGTGGTGTGGGGCCTGCTTGCGGGGTGTTCACGGCGATGGCGGTCAGCACTGCTGGTGTGCCCAGAGGGCGCGCCAGCACTTCCACATAGGCCCCCACCGCTGGCAGGCTACCGACCGTCGTGTTGCTCATGGTCACTGTTACGCCCTGCACGACGAAAGTCTGGGCGTTGCTGTCCGAGGCCGATACGGCACCGAAGAGCTTCACGCCGCCGTCTGTCTGGGTGCGTTCATGGTTGTCGGCTTCGACCTCCTGAGCCACCAGCACGCCATTGCTGAAGCTGCCCTTGACCTTGACGATGGTGCCTGTGGTGATCGTGCTCAGGTTGAGCCCATCTTCCACCGTGGGCGATTGGGAGATGTCGATCGTCACGTCGCCGATCTTCCAGGTGGTGCCTGCTGTGACCACGGTGATGGCGCCTTGCAACTTGGACGGCATGCCATTGGCCTGGCGTTCTTTCTTGACCAGCACCTTGTCGGCCGTCACGTTGACGGTGCCGCTGCTGGTGCCGTTGATCGACGTGATGGCCGAGCTACCCAGCAGCACGCGCACATCGGCGCCTGCAACCAGGTTGGCGGCGGCCGGTTTGACGATGTTGTCGGCGTAGCTCACGTGCGCCGTGACGCCGGAGCGCAAGGCGAGGTCAAAGCTGTGGCCGGTGGTATCCAGATTGGCCACCAGGCCCTTGATGGCGAATTCGGTGGGGGCAGCTGTGAGCTGCTCCACGCGTGTGGCCGTGAAGTTGCCGCTGGCATCCACCACACCATAGACCTCTACATACGTGACATTGGCTTGCAGCGCGCTGAGGTTGAAGTTGGCTGTGCTGCCATCCCACACGGTGTTGCTGTCAACCGTGATCACCTGGCCGGCCACGGTGAAGGTGCTGCTCGCGATGGCGGTGACCTGGCCGCGCACGCCGCCATGAACCGTGATGGTCGATGCCGTGCCTGTCGTGCCATCGGCATTGACCGAGCCTGTGACGGTGACCGTGCTGCCCAGGCCGATCGGGCGGACGAAGGGTTGATCGGGGCTGTCGCTGTCAGCAGTATCGGCCCCTGTGGTGCTGAAGCGCACGCCGTTGACGATGACCGAGCCCAGGCCGCTGACCGCGCCGCTGTAAGAGGCCGTTGAGGCGCCGCTGCCAGAGCTGGCTGTGCTGTCACTGCTGCTTCCGCCGCCGCCGCAAGCGACCAGCGTCAGGATGGAGGCCAAGGCTGCGGCGATGCTGCCAAGCTTGAATAGGGTGGGGCTGCTGTACTTCATGGACTTCCTCGTTCGGTTCGTTACCGAGGAGGACTATTCCCCCGCTTCAAGCCGGCCCTGCATCTGTTTGCAACAGACGCTTGCGAGCTTCACGAACCAAATGAAAACGGCCCCGCAAGCGCGCGAGGCCGTCGCATCGTTGAAGTCGTGAACTCGGTCACGACTTCTTCTGGCTACAAATCGATACCTGTATGTCAGGCAGGTACGCGAATGTGTACAAGGCTTTGCTTACAGCAACAAAACAGGCGCCAGGAATCCCTGCTGCAGCAGTTCGTCCTGCACGTCGTTGCTGCCGGAAGGCAGGGCCAAGCCTGAGGTGAAGCCTTGCCCTTCCGCACCAGCCAGGGTTCCGTTGCCGTTGGCATCGAAGCTCATGCTGTTGCTGGCGCTGCAACTGTTGGTGGGGGCGTAGGCAATGTTGGACGTACCCAGGCTCCAGCCTGTCTCGCTGCTGCCCAGCGACAAAGCCTGGTACTGGAAGGCGTTGTGCAGCGTCTTGGTGCTGCCGGGGCCATTCCAGTTGCAGGCCATGCCCAGCATGGTGCCGTCGGTGTTGCTGATGTCGTTCGTGTAGCCATGGAACAGCGCCAGGCTGCGCGATTGGGTGCTGGTGTTCAGGCTGCTGTGGCCCGCAAAGAGGCGGGCGCGACTGACGCCGCCAAGCGCTTGATCTTGCCAGGCCAGGATGAAATCGCTGGTCTGCGCAGAGGCCAGCACATCGTTGCCCATGCGGATGAAGCCTTGGCGCCATCCCAGGGTGCTGCCCCGCACATTGCTGCTCAGAGAAATGGCCGGATCCAGCTCGCCAGACATGGCTGTGGCCGCCAGCGATTCGAACTGGTTGTTGCCCGTGCCGTTGCCGCAGTATTGGCCTGTTCGCAAACGCAGGCTCAGCCATTGATCCTGACGGTTGTAGCCGACCGATACCAGTCGGGCGACCTTGTAACGCCCCGTGCCGCTGTCGATCTGGTCTGCGCAGCCCAGGCTGGCGTCCGTGCTCAGGTAACCCAGTGCGATGCGCAGGGTGCCTGCATAGTGCAGATCGGTGTCAGCGGGCGTGTGCAACAGGCTGATCTCCATGGCCTGGGCGCTGGCGCCGCTGCCGCGCGTCAACAGCAGCCGGTAGGTGTACTCGCTGCTGTCGGCGTTGAGCGCGATGCTGGCCGATTGCAGTGTCACCCCGGTCAACAGCGGCGTCAGCAGGGTGTTGGCGAGGCTGGTGATGTCAGTTGAGCCACCCGCTGCGGGCAGCGATACGGCTGTGTTGGTCGCCACCGTCTGTCGCAGGGCGGCCATCAGCAACACGGCCTGGTGTGTTTGCGCGCTGAGCGCCCGGGTTTGCGCGGTCACTTCTGCCGCTGCGCAAGCTACAGGTGTGCTGCTGTTGTCGGTGGCGCGCCAGATGGCCACCTCACCGGCGGGCAGTGTGCCGCTGGTGCCGCTGGCGTTGTCGTGATTGATGTAGGCCACCGTCTGGCCATAGCACGATGCGTGGCTGCGCGCGCTGGTGTCAAACAGCGCGGATACATCCACCAGTCCGCTGCCCGACAAGTTCAAGCGGCCCGTGGCGATGGCATCGGCCTGGCTGGACAGCACCGCCTGTTGGGTGGTCATGGTGGTGTTGAGGCCCAGGTTGTCGATGCCTTGGCCGCCAGGGATCACGCTGCTGGTGGGCGCCAGTGACGCGGGTGAGGCCAGCGACATCCCTATCGGGAATGGCCAGGGCGATGTGGCGAACGAGCCCGAATTGGCGCTGCCTGAGGCTTCGCTGCTGCCGCCACCTCCTCCACCTCCGCCGCAAGCGTGTAGCAGGCCTGTTGTGGCCAGTGCGATGATGGTCCAGCGCAATGCGCTGGCGTGAGCACCGTGCGTGACGCGCACAGGCTCAGGTGTGGTGTGAATCAGTGGTTTGGTGGTGTGCATGAGAGAGCTCCAGGCGCAAGCCAGCGGCAAGTCACACAATGCCGCGAAGCACCCCCGGGTAATCGCGCATGAACAAGGGCGTTTGGACGCCTTTTCGTCATTCAGAAATCCGGACGGCTCACGCCCCTTGCGATAATGCAGATTCCCGGCCTGCGCTTGACGAAGTGGCCCCCTTGAGACCCCGACAAAGAGCCCTACGAGGACCCCCATGTTTCAGCACGTTGATGCCTACCCCGGCGATCCCATCCTCACCCTCAACGAGGATTTCCAGAAAGACCCGCGTCAGGGCAAGATCAACCTGAGCATCGGCATCTACTTCGACGAAGCAGGCCGCCTGCCCGTGATGGCCGCCGTGCGCGAAGCCGAAGGCGCCATGCTGGCCAACATCGGCCCCAAGCCTTACCTGCCCATGGCCGGCGCCCCCAATTACCGCGAAGCCGTGCAGCACCTGCTGTTCGGCGCCGAGCACGAGGCCGTCCAGAGCGGCCGCATTGCCACACTGCAGACGCTGGGTGGTTCAGGCGGCCTGAAGGTGGGCGGTGACTTCCTCAAGCGCTACTTCCCTGATTCGCAAGTGTGGGTGAGCGATCCCACCTGGGATAACCACCGCGCCATGTTTGAAGGTGCGGGCTTCCAGGTCAACACCTACCCGTATTACGACCCGGCCACTGGCGGCCTCAAGTTCGACGCCATGCTGGACACGATCAAATCGCTGCCCCGGCACAGCATCGTGCTGCTGCATGCCTGCTGCCA
The DNA here is from genome assembly GCF_004297345.1 of Aquabacterium sp. Classification (GTDB taxonomy): domain Bacteria; phylum Pseudomonadota; class Gammaproteobacteria; order Burkholderiales; family Burkholderiaceae_C; genus Aquabacterium. The sequence continues at coordinate 5,370 of NZ_SCTN01000206.1, forward strand.
CAACCCCACGGGCGTGGACCTGAGCGTGGCGCAATGGGGTGAACTGATTCCCGTGATGCGTGATCGCCAGTTGCTGCCCTATCTGGACATCGCCTACCAGGGCTTTGGCGACGGCATCGATGAAGACGCGCACGCCATTCGCTCGCTGGCCGACGCGGGTGTGCCCTTCTTTGTGGCGAATTCGTTTTCGAAGAGCTTCTCGCTGTACGGCGAGCGCGTGGGTGGCCTGAGCGTGGTCTGCCCGGACAAGGACCAGGCTGGACGCGTGTTCGGGCAGTTGATGTCGGCTGTGCGCCGCAACTACTCCAGCCCGCCCACACATGGTGGCCAGATCGTGGCGCGTGTGTTGCAGACACCCGCCTTGCACAAGCTTTGGGCCGATGAACTCGGCGGCATGCGCGAGCGCATCCAGCTGATGCGCCGCCGTCTGTACGACGGCCTGGTGCAGCGTGTGCCCGGGCGTGATTTCAGCTATTTCCTCACCCAGCGCGGCATGTTCAGCTACACGGGCCTGAGCGCCGAACAGGCCGATGCGTTGCGCGAGCAGCACGGTGTGTACCTGCTGCGTTCCGGCCGCATGTGTGTGGCCGGCCTGAACAGCAACAACGTGGACCGCGTGGCCGAAGCGCTGGCTGCGGTCATCTGAGCAGCCAGCACGGCGCCTGGTGCCAAACCAGGCGTCAGATCGCGCCCGCCACCCTGAAGCGGCTGACCACCACAGCCAGTGAGTCGGCCTGGTCTTTCAGACTGGCGGCAGCCGCCGCTGACTCTTCCACCAGCGCCGCATTTTGCTGCGTCATCTGATCGAGCTCTGATACGGCAGTGTGGATGGTGCCCACGCCTTGCGTCTGCTCGGTGGTGGCATGCGCGATTTCATGGATCAGCGAGGCCACCTTGTCCACCGATGCCACGATGGACTGCATGGTTTCACCTGCGCTTTGAACCAGCGTGGCGCCTGATTCGACATGCTCGGTCGATGTCTGGATCAAGGTCTTGATTTCTCGCGCGGCCTGGGCACTACGTTGCGCCAGGGTGCGAACCTCACCCGCCACCACGGCGAAGCCACGGCCTTGCTCGCCGGCACGCGCCGCTTCCACGGCCGCATTCAACGCGAGGATGTTGGTCTGGAAGGCGATGCCATCGATCACGGTGATGATGTCCGTGATCTTGCGTGCGCTGGCATGGATGGCCTCCATCGTGTGCACCACTTTGGAGACCACCTCGCCACCACGTTGAGCCTGGTTGGAGGCTTCTTCCGCCATCTCCTGTGCCGAGGTGGACGATTGCGCGTTGTGGCTCACCGTGCCCGACAACTCGTCCATGGATGAGGCGGTGTACTGCAGGCGTGCAGCTGTGTTCTCGGTGCGCTGGCTCAAGTCCAGGTTGCCTGCAGCGATCTGCTGACTGGCCATGGCCACGCTGTCCACGCTGTTGCGCACTTCGCTCACTGTGCTGGCCAGGCCGGCGCACATCAGTTGCATGGCTTGAAGCAGTCGCGCGATCTCGTCATCCCCATGAGTCAGCGGGTGAGGGGCCTGGCCGGTTGCCAGGTCACCTTCGGCAATGGCCTCGGCGCGTTGCACTGCCACTTTCACACCCGTGCTCAGATCACGTGCCGTGACTTCAATGAACACGGCCAGTGCGAGCGCGGTCAAGGTCACCACGATCAGGGCCTTGGTCAACTGTTGATGGAAGGCGGCCTGCACATCGTCGATGTAAAGGCCTGAACCCAGCACCCAGCCCCAAGGCTCGAAGCTTTTGACGTAGGAGACCTTGTCTTGCGGCTGTTCCATGCCTGGCTTGGGCCATTGGTAATTCACAAAGCCCTGTCCGTGTTCTTTCGCCATGCTCACAAAGCGTTTGAACAGGAAGACGCCATTGGGGTCCTTCATCTCAGCCACATCCTGCCCATCGAGTTGCGGCTTGATGGGGTGATGCACCATGCGGTGGTTCAGGTCATTGACCCAGAAGTATTCGTTGCCGCCATAGCGCAGTTTGTCCAATGCAGACAGCGCCATCTTTTGCGCCTGCGCTTCACTGAGTTCGCCTGCGGCCTGTTTGGCATGTACCCATTGCACGGCGGCGTGCGCCACCTCCACGGCCTGCCGAACGGCGACTTGCCGCGCACCGAGTTGTTGTTGATAGCTGGACCACATCAGCGCGCACGCCACGCCGAATATGCCAACGACGGACAGCAGCGCCAAGGCTCTGAGCCTGGATGCGACGCTGAAGTGTCTGAACCAATTGAACATGTTGAAACCCGTTGGTGATGTTGACTGTTTGTTATGTCCACAGGGATCGCTTTTCCGCCTGCGAAGCGATGCGACTCCGGCGGTATCTGGATGGAGCACGCCATCCAGATACCGCCGGAGTCGCATCGCTTCGCA
>NZ_SCTN01000207.1 GCF_004297345.1 Aquabacterium sp.
CAGCCGGTCAGGGCCATGGTCATCTCCAGTTCATCGCGCAAAAGGCGAATCACATGCGCCACGCCCATGGCGCCGTTGGCGGCCAGGCCCCAGACATAAGGCCGCCCGATCAACACGGCACGGGCGCCCATGGCCAGCGCCACAAAGGCATCTCGCCCGGATCGAATGCCGCTGTCCAGCAAGACGGGTACACGCCCATCAGTGCGCTGCAACACGGCGGGCAAACAGGCCAGGCTGTCAGGTACACCAGGCAACACGCGGCCGCCATGGCTGGACACCACGATGCCATCGCATCCTGACTCGATCGCCTGATGCGCGTCATCCGGGTGCAGCACACCTTTGATCAACAAAGGCAAATTGATTTGAGCGCGCAACCACACCAGATCGTCCCAATCGGGTGCCTGCGCCATCCAGCCGTCGAACACGCGGCTCTGGCCGGCTTGCAGGCGAGGTTCAACACCAGCCTGCGAGGCCAACAGATTCACCGCATGCACGTCAGCGGGCAGCTGCATCGTGGCCAGCTTGATGGGTGCATCTACCGTGAACACGATGGCACTGCAGCCAGCCTCCTCCGCCAGGCGCAACAGGCGCAGCGTGGCTTCACGCTCTTGCTGCCAGTACAGCTGAAACCAGGGCGCAGGCCCGCCGCCTTCATGTGCGGCCCGGGCAATGTCTGAGATCGCGTGGCTAGCCAGGCTGCTGATGATCTGCTGCCCACCTTGTGCGGCGCCAGCCAGCGCAGAGGCCAGTTCGCCATGCTCATGGAACAAGCGTTGATAAGCCACGGGGGCCATCAGAAACGGATGCGCAAACTCCTGCCCGAAAAGGCTCAGGCGCGTATGCCCACCTGTGACGCGGCTCAATGGCCTGGGCATCAATCGATGAGCTGCAAACGCCGCGCTGCCAGCTACGTCGATCCCATCTTGCAGATAAGCCCATACAGCCTCATCCACCTTGGCTTGAGCCAGTCGCTGGTAGTCCGCGATGCCATTGATGCCAGGCTGCGTGTTCATCAACTGTCCGCCCAACGGCGCAGGAGATTGTGATAAGTACCCGTCAGCCTCACCACGGCATCGGTCTCACCCACATCTTGTCGTAGCTCTAGCAGAGCCATGTCCATGTCGTACAACAGGCGGCGTTGGCCATCGTCTCGCACCATGCTCTGAATGAACATGAAGCAGGCCTGACGTTGTCCTCGCTTGACCGGTGTCACGGCGTGGATGGAAGTCGATGGATACACCACCAGGCTGCCTGCCTTGAGCTTGACGCCATGCGTGCCAAACGTGTCTTCGATGGTCAGCTCGCCACCATCGTATTCATCAGGATCAGACAGGAACAAGGTGGCAGAGACATCGGCCCGCACATAGCCTTGCGCACGATGTGGCGACATGCGCATGGCGCAATCGGTGTGAAAGCCGTAAGTGTTCGCTTCCCCGCCATAGCGGTTGAAGAACGGTGGCAGGATCTTCAAGGGCAAGGCCGCCGTGAAGAACAGTGGCGAACGGTGCAAGGCGCCCAGAATCAGTTCACGCAGGGCCGGCAGATGCGCCGCATCCTCAGCCAGTTGCTGGTTGTTCTTGGCCTGTGCCGCTTGTGCGCCTGCGGTGATCGATCCGCTTTGCCATTCGGATT
>NZ_SCTN01000021.1 GCF_004297345.1 Aquabacterium sp.
GCAACCGACTCACGCGCGGCGTCCAGTTCATTGCGGATCTTGCGGCCGTGTTCGTACAACTGCAGGCCAATTTCAGTGGGCTCAATGCGCCGGGTTGTGCGGCGCACCAGTTGCTGCCCCACACTGCGCTCGAAGGTACCCAGGTGATAGCTCACATTGGCACGGCTCATCTTGAGACGACGTGCCGCCTCGCTGAGGTTGCCTGCGTCCAGGATCTCAACAAGCAGGGTCAGCGATTGCAGGTCCATCACCAATGGCACCCACACGCAGCGCGCGGCGCCTTCACAGGCACAGCCTTACTTCTTCTTGCTGCGCTCAGGAACGACAGTGACCTTGGTAGGACTCACAGCATCCGGAGACACCGGCTTGGACGGCGAACTGTCCTTTTTGGGCTTCTTCGCTTCTTTACCGTTACGTTGGCCTTTAGGCATGTTGAGCTCCTTTGATTGTCCAAATTGACTTGACAGTCTGTCAACAGACACAGGGATTGTCAAGGCGCACTTGTTTTCGAACAATGACCGTTCCACGATGGGCGCCTGCCCGCCTTGCCGTCCTCACTCGACAAATGACCACACCATGAGCCAGACCGCCACGCCAGCCGTTCACGTGAACGTGCACAACCACATCGCCCTGGTGCTCATCGACAACCCACCCGTCAACGCCCTGGGTGTGGCGGTGCGCCAAGGTTTGCAACACGCCATCGCCCAGGCCGAAGCCAATGAACAGGTGCACGCCGTGTTGATCCTCGGCCAGGGCAAAGCCTTCATCGCCGGTGCCGACATCCGCGAGTTCGGCCTGCCGCCGCAAGCGCCCTCTCTGCCCGACGTGTGCAACGCCATCGAAGCCTGCAGCAAACCCGTGGTCGCGGCCATCCATGGCCCGGCGCTGGGTGGCGGCCTGGAAGTGGCCATGTCGGCGCACTACCGCGTGGCCACAGCATCGGCCAAACTGGGCTTGCCCGAAGTGCAACTGGGCTTGCTGCCCGGCGCTGGCGGCACCCAGCGCGCACCTCGCCTGGTCGGCGCCCAAGCCGCGTTGGACCTGATGCTCAGTGGCCGCCACATCGGCGCGCAGGAAGCCTTGCGCATGGGCCTGATCGACCACATCGCCACCAGTGACTATGTCGAAACCGAAGGCCTGGCCTATGTGCGCCATGTGCTGGCCGAAGGCGCCCAGGTGCGGCGCACCCGTGATCAGACCGAGGCATTGGCCGACAAGGGCGCACAGCGCGTAGCCATTGACGCCGCCCGCACCGAGGTGCGCAAGAAGCGCGGCCTGTTCTCGCCCGACAAGATCGTCGATTGCGTGCAAGCCGCATTGGATCTGCCTTTTGACGAAGGCCTGCGCACCGAACGCACGCAGTTCGAACAATGCCTGGCCAGCCCCCAACGCGCCGGCTTGATCCACGCCTTCTTTGCCGAACGCGAGGTGCTGAAAGCCCCGGAGACCAAGGCGGCCAAACCGCGTGCGCTGAACAGCGTGGGTGTGATCGGTGGCGGCACCATGGGCGCGGGCATTGCCGTGGCCATGCTGGATGCCGGCCTGCACGTGACCATGATCGAGCGCGACGACCAGGCCCTGGCGCAAGGCCGTGCCCGCGTTGAAAAGGTGTACGACGGCCTGATCGCCAAGGGCCGCATGAGCAGCCAAGGCAAGGCCATCGTGATGTCGCGCTACGTGGGCGCAACGGACTACGCCGCACTGTCGCAAGCGGATCTGGTGGTGGAGGCCGTGTTCGAAGACATGGCCGTCAAGCACGCCGTGTTCGCGCAGCTCGACAAGGTCTGCAAGCCCGGCGCCGTGCTAGCCACCAACACCTCGTATCTGGACATCAACGAGATCGCCGCAGGCGTATTCCGCCCGCAAGACGTGATCGGCCTGCACTTCTTCTCGCCGGCCAACATCATGAAGCTGCTGGAGATCGTGGTGCCCGCCAAGGTCAGTGCCGATGTGGTGGCCACGGGCTTTGAGCTGGCCAAACGCTTGAAGAAGGTGCCCGTGCGTGCCGGCGTGTGCGATGGCTTCATCGGCAACCGCATCCTGGCGACCTACCGCACGGCCGCCGACTACATGATGGAAGACGGCGCATCGCCTTACGAGATCGATCAGATGGCGCGCGCCTTCGGCTACCCCATGGGGCCGTATGAAGTGAGCGATCTGGCCGGCGGCGATATCGGTTGGGCCACACGCAAGCGCCGCGCAGCCACACGCGATCCTCGCGCGCGCTATGTGCACATTGCCGATCAGTTGTGCGAGCGCGGCTGGTTCGGCCAGAAGACGGGCCGAGGCTACTACCTTTACGCCAACGGCGCACGCACCGGCACACCAGACCCCGAGGTGCTGGCCATCGTGGACGCCGAGCGCGTCAAGGCCGGCATCAAGCCGCACACCTTCACGCCAGAAGAACTGCAACGCCGCTATCTGGCCGCCATGGTCAACGAAGGCGCCAAGGTCGTGGAAGAAGGCATCGCCCTGCGCCCGCTGGATGTGGACGTGACCCTGGTGCACGGCTATGGCTTCCCGCGCTATCGCGGTGGCCCCATGAAGTACGCCGACATGGTCGGCCTGCCCACCATCCTGGCAGACATCCGCGCCTTCGCTGAAGAAGACCCGCTGTTCTGGCAACCTGCCGCCTTGCTGGTCAGGCTGGTGGCAGAAGGCCGTGATTTCGAGAGCCTGAATAAAGGAGACCACCATGCGTGAAGCCGTCATCGTGTCCACCGCCCGCACCCCCTTGACCAAGTCACATCGGGGCGAACTCAATATCACGCCAGGCCCCGCACTGGCCTCGTTTGCCGTCCAGGCGGCCGTCGAGCGCGCAGGCATTGACCCTGCGATGATCGAAGACGCCATCCTGGGTTGCGGCTATCCGGAAGGCACCACGGGCCGCAACATCGCGCGCCAGGCCATCATCCGCAGCGGTCTGCCTATCAGCATCGCCGGCACCACGGTCAATCGCTTCTGCGCGTCGGGTCTGCAAGCCATTGCCATGGCGGCCAGCCGCATCATCGTGGATGGGGCGCCGGCCATGATTGCCGGGGGCGTGGAAAGCATCTCCGGCATCAAGACACGCGAAGACGGTGACACGGGCATGGACCCCTGGATCGTCGAGCGCAAACCCGCGCTGTACATGGCCATGATCGAAACGGCTGACATCGTGGCCCGCCGCTACGGCATCAGCCGCGAAGCGCAGGACCGCTTCTCGGTCGAGAGCCAGCGCAAGACGGCCGAGGCGCAAGCGGCTGGCCGCTACAAGGCGGAGATCGTGCCCATCACGACGACCATGGCCGTGGTCAACAAGGACACGAAAGAAGTCACGCGCCAGCAAGCCACGGTAGACCATGACACCTGCAACCGCGCCGGCACCACCTATGAGTCCCTGGCCAAGCTGGCCCCGGTGCGCGGAAAAGATCAGTTCATCACGGCAGGCAATGCTTCGCAGTTGTCAGACGGCGCTTCGGCCTGCGTGCTGATGGAGCGCAAGGAAGCCGAGCGCCTGGGACTGCAACCCTTGGGCGCCTTCCGAGGCATGGCCGTGCATGGCTGCGAACCCGATGAGATGGGCATCGGCCCCGTGTTCGCTGTGCCCAAGCTGTTGGCACGCCATGGCCTGAAGGTCGATGACATCGACCTGTGGGAACTCAATGAGGCCTTTGCCTCTCAGTCCATCTACTGCCAGCAACAACTGGGTATCCCTGACGAGCGCCTGAACGTCAATGGTGGCGCCATCTCGATCGGCCATCCCTTTGGCATGACCGGCGCGCGCCTGGTGGGCCACGTGCTGCTGGAGGGCCAGCGCCGCAAGGCCAGCAACCCGAACATCAAGTGGGCCGTGGTGACCATGTGCATTGCGGGTGGCATGGGCGCCGCCGGCCTGTTTGAAATCTTCTGACGAGCAAGGCCCCACATCATGGACTTGAGCTTTACACCCGAAGAGCTGGCCTTCCGCGAAGAGGTTCGCCACTTCCTGGCCAACAAGGTGCCCACACGCCTGACCGACAAGGTGCGCCATGGCCAGCACCTGAGCAAAGCCGATCACGAAGAATGGCATGCCATCCTCAACGCGCAAGGCTGGCTGGCCAACCACTGGCCCAAGGCCTGGGGCGGCACGGGCTGGAACGCCGTTCAGAAATTCATCTTCGACAACGAATGCGCCCTGGCCTACTGCCCGCGCACGGTGCCCTTCGGCGTGAACATGCTCGGCCCGGTGCTCATCAAATACGGCAACGAGGCGCAAAAGCAGCACTGGCTGCCGCGCATCCTCAGCGGTGCGGACTGGTGGTGCCAGGGCTATTCGGAGCCCGGCTCCGGCTCCGATCTGGCCTCGGTCAAGACCACGGCCGTTCTGCAGCGCGACAGCACGGGCGATCACTACGTCGTCAATGGCCAGAAGACCTGGACCACGCTGGGCCACCACGCCAACATGATCTTCTGCCTGGTGCGCACCAACCGCGAAGCCAAGAAGCAGGAGGGCATCAGCTTCCTGCTGATCGACATGCGCACGCCCGGTGTGGAAGTGCGCCCCATCATCACGCTGGATGGCGAGCACGAGGTCAACGAGGTCTTCTTCACCGATGTGAAGGTGCCCGCCGAGAACCTCGTGGGCGAAGAGAACAAGGGCTGGACTTGCGCCAAGTTCCTGCTCACGTATGAACGCACCAATATCGCCGGCGTGGGCTTCTCGGTGGCGGCCATGGAGCGCCTCAAGCTGGTGGCCGACCGTGTGATGAAGAACGGCCAGCCCTTGTCACAAGACCCCTTGTTTGCGGCCCGCATGGCCAAGGTCGAGATCGACCTGGAGAACATGAAGACCACCAACCTGCGCGTGATCGCCACCGTGGCCGGTGGTGGCGCACCGGGCGCTGAAAGCTCGATGCTGAAGATCAAGGGCACAGAGATCCGCCAGGAACTCAACAGCCTCTTGCGCCGCGCGATGGGCCCTTATGCCCTGCCCTTCGTGAGCGAAGGCGACACATCCGATGGACCCGGCGAGCCCGAGGCCAGCTTCGCGGCCGCGCAGTACTTCAACAACCGCAAGCTGTCGATCTTCGGCGGGTCCAACGAGATCCAGAAGAACATCATCTCCAAAATGATCCTGGGCCTGTGACATGAACTTTGAACATACCGAAGACCGCCGCATGCTGGCGGACACGCTCAACCGCTATGTGGCCGAGCAATACAAGTTCGAGACCCGCATGGCCATTGCGCAATCACCGGAAGGCTTCAGCCAGAGCCAATGGCGCCAGTTCGCTGAACTGGGTGTGATTGGTGCGCTGTTCAGCGAGGCCGATGGCGGCTTTGGCGGCACCGGGTTCGACATCGCCGTGGTGTTTGAAGCACTGGGCCGCGGCCTGGTGGTCGAGCCCTTCCTGCCCACTGCCGTGCTGGCGGGCAGCGCGCTGGCCCTCGCCGGCAACGCCAGCCAGAAGAGCTTGCTGGGCGGCATCATCAGCGGCGATGTGCTGGCCACGCTGGCTCATGAAGAGCCCGGATCCCACTATGCACTGCAGCGTGTGCAGACCACCGCACAGCGCCAGCATGAAGGCTGGGTGCTCCATGGCCACAAGGCCGTGGTCGCGCTGGCCGATCAGGCCCAGTTGCTGATCGTCTCGGCGCGCACGGCAGGCCAGGTGAATGATGAACAAGGCCTTTCCCTGTTCATCGTGCCAACAGACACGCCCGGCGTGACGGTACGCCCCAGCCCCACCATCGATGGCGGCCGTGTGGCCGAGGTGACACTACACGAGGTCGCCCTGCCACCCGAGAACTTGTTAGGCGTGGAAGGCCAGGGGCTGGCGACACTGGAACACGCTGTGGGCCGAGGCCTGCTCGCCCTGTGTGCCGAATCGCTGGG
>NZ_SCTN01000208.1 GCF_004297345.1 Aquabacterium sp.
CGACTGCACATAGATCTGCGCCTGCTCCTGGGTAGAGAACCACAGATTGGGGTAGCCGGCGGCAGGTTGCAGCACGTCCAGATGCGGCAACTGCGCCACCGACATGCCCGCCAGTGCCTGACTGTATTGCTCCCAACCGGCATGGCCCGCCTCGATGGCCAAAGTGCGCAAGAGATGCTTGCGACGGACCATGGCCCGCCGCTGGTGCAATTGAGGCAAGGTCAGATCACGCAAGGTGCCGGTAGCCAGGATGCGCCGCAACACGGGCAGCGAAACCCGCAATGAATCAGACAGGGCCGCGCGATGAAGTTGCCGAGCCAAGGCACGAACGATGTCTGCGGCCTGAAGGCTTGAGGGCTGAGGGGAAAAATGGGTTGGTTGCATACCAGCTCCTGAATCACGGCCTGCTCGCTGTCGGCCTGTGGAGGGTATGCAAGCGCATGGCTTGCGGATGATGAACGGTGCGTCAGCTTTCGCGAGGTGGGCGCCCGGTGAGCCCGCCCACACTATAGCGCCAGATCAGCCTTCACTGGCTGTTGAGCCCAAGCCTTGCGCCTTGGCAAGCAACCACGCCTGCTGCACCGCGTTGTCGTTCAGCTCGGCGGCGCGCAGGTAGGCGGCCCGCGCCTCGGCCAGGCGGCCCATGCGCTCCAGCACATCGGCCTGTGCACCAGCCAGCCAGGGGTAGTGCTGCAGGGCCGGATCGCTCGCCAGCTCCTGGAGCAACATCCAGGCTGCCTGCGGCCCTTGAGCCTGACCCACGGCCACCGCCCGGTTGAGCGCCACCACGGGCGATGGCTGCCGCACATACAAACGATCGTAGTCACGCACGATGGCGTGCCAGTCGGTGTCCTCCGCCCGCGCGGCTCTGGCGTGGTGGGCCGCAATGGCGGCCTGCAAGGTGTAGCAGCCGGGGTCAGCACCTGCTTGAGCACGAACCAGCGCCGCCAGCCCTCGTCGGATCAGCAACCTGTCCCACAGGCGGCGATCCTGGTCGAGCAGCAACACCGGTTGCCCCTGTGCATCGAGTCGCGCGGGCAGTCTCGATGCCTGAATTTCCAGCAGGGCCGCCAGGCCGTGGACCTCGGCCTCTTCAGGCAGCAGATGTTGCAGCTGTCGCGCCAGGCGCAAAGCCTCGTCACACAGAGCCGGCCTCAGCAGTGTCTCGCCGCTTCCGGCGCTGTGCCCCGCATTGAAAATCAGGTAGACCACAGCCAGCACGGCCCCCAGGCGGGCACCTCGCTCGGCCGAGTCGGGCAACTCGAAGGCCTGGCCGTGCAGCATCTTCTTGGCCCGCACAATACGTTGCGCAACCGTGGCTTCGGGGACCAGAAAGGCCCGCGCAATCTCAGCCGTTTCGAGCCCGCCGAGCAGCCGCAAGGTCAGCGCCACCTGCCCTTCGCGCGGCAAGCTCGGGTGGCAGGCGATGAAGATCAGGCGCAGCAGGTCATCGCCGATTTCGGCCGCGTCCCGCACAGCATCGAGCTGATCGACGAAATCCGGGACCATATGAGTCTCCGCGGCAAGGTCGTCGGCCGCCAGCGCCTCGTGCTCGCGCGCCAGCATCATACGGCGG
>NZ_SCTN01000209.1 GCF_004297345.1 Aquabacterium sp.
GTGATGGACATGGCACACATCGACATCAGCGCAGCCGACTATCACCGACGTACCAAGCACCAGTTGCAACGCTTCGCGGCAGGCCCGGATACCTTGGACTGGGATGCGCAACCGCAGCCCTTTCGAACCTGGGCTGGCGCGCCGACGATACCCTTGCCCCTGGTGGCCGATGAGCTGAAGACGACCTGGGGGCAGATGCAGGCTCAACGGGATGTGGCGCTCCACGCGCTCAGCCTGCGCACCGTGGCTTGCTTGCTGGAGCTGAGCTTTGCCCTCACAGCCTGGAAACAGTTTGGCCCGGATCGCTGGGCCTTGCGTGCCAATCCCTCCAGTGGCAACTTGCACCCGACGGAAGTCTATGTGCTGGCTCGCGGTGTGGAAGGGCTGCCTGATGGGCTATACCACTACGAGCCCCTTGAGCATGCCCTGGCCTGCAGGGCGCACTATGCGCCTGTTACTGAGGGCGGGCGCCCCAGCCCTGGGCTGTGGATCGGCTTGAGCGCCATCCAGTGGCGGGAGGCCTGGAAGTACGGCGAGCGGGCGTTCCGCTATTGCCAGCTCGATGCCGGGCATGCGCTGGGTGCCTTGCGCTATGCGGCTGCCTTGTTGGGTTGGCAGGCACTGCGCGTGCCCGCCTTGTCACATGCAGCGCTGGCCGCGAGCATGGGGCTGGACCGTGAGGCGGACTTCGGGCGCGCCGAGCGCGAAGAGCCGGACATGCTCATGGCCGTTGGAGATGTGGTCGATGCGAGCTGGGCGGCAGACAGCTTGAAGCCGTTGGCATGGTTCGGGCAGGCCAGCCGCCTGGATCCCCGGCCGATGTACGCCTGGCCGGTGATCGATGAAGTGTCGCGCACCACACGGCCACAGCCACCCGCTGATGGCATGGAACCCGCAACCCATGGTATGGCCCGACAGGCTGAGGTCGGCACTTCGCAGGCTGCCCCACGCGCCGAGGAGCCTGCGGTCAGCATCATCAGAGGGCGACGCAGTGCGCAGCACTTTGATCGACACGCGCAGATGAACCGGCGCAGCTTTGAAGGCTTGGTGCAGTCGCTGGTGCCCGTGAACCAGGTGCCTTGGGATGCCTGGCCGCATGTGCCTCGTGTGCATGCGATCTTCTACGTTCATCGCGTGGAAGGTGTGGCACCGGGCGTCTACGTGTTGCCGCGCAGTGCCGCGGGCGAGGCCTTGCTGCGCCAGGAGATCATCGCCACCACCGACTGGGATCAGGCCTGGACCGTGCTGACAGATGAGCAAGGCGTGCGCTGGCCCTTGTGGCGTGTGGCCGAGCACCCGAACCTGGCTGGCGTATTGCGTCAGCTCAGTTGCCATCAGGCCATTGCCAGCGATGCCTGCTGGGCCATGAGCCTCGTAGCCGAGTTCGAGGCGCCGCTGGCTGCGCAGGCGGATGCTTATCGCCAGTTGTTGCAGGAGGCCGGCCTGATGGGCCAGGCCCTGTACCTGAATGCCGAGGCGCACGGCTATCGCGGCACGGGCATCGGTTGCTATTTCGATGACGCCGTGCACCACCTGCTGTCACTCGACAGTGAGCGGCTGCAGGTGCTCTATCACTTCACCGTAGGCGTGCCCATGGCGGACAGCCGCATCACGACCGAGCCCCCCTACGCCCATTTGACGTCATCTCGACAGGAGGATGCCGCATGAGCGCATCGAACCGATTCCAGCGCCTGCGGGCCGCTGATGTGTCTGACTGGCTGGCCCGTCATCCTCGGGCCTTGATCCTGGATGCGCGCGACGAAGGTGCGCATGGCCGAGGCCATCTGAACGGTGCCTTCCGTCTGGATGGTCGCCATCATGAGCGTCTGCTGATGCGTGAGGCCCAGGACAGGGCCGTGTTCATCTACTGCTATCACGGCAACGCCAGTCAGACCTATGCAGACATGTTCATCGACTTCGGTTTCGAGAACGTGGCAGACCTGATCGGTGGCTGGGAAGCCTGGCAGGCCTTGAATCAGGCTGCCCCGGCGTCTGCCGCTGGGCTGTCTGATGAGCTGCTGTCCTGGTTGCTGGCCCATGGCTTTGAGGGCGTGGATGCCGTGGGCGCGCATGGCAACACCCCGCTGATGGAAGCAGCCTGGCGAGGCGAGATCGGCATCGTTCAGGCGCTACTGGCGGCGGGGGCGCGTCGCGACGCCATCAATGGTGACGGCAACAATGCCTTGTGGCTGGGTTGTGTGTCCAATCAGCCGGAACTGGTCGTCCTGCTGGCGCAGGCGGGCGTGCCCATCGACCATGTCAATGCCACAGGTGCCACGTCCTTGATGTACGCGGCCTCCAGCAGCAAGCCAGCCATCGTGCGCGTCTTGCTGGCACTGGGCGCCAACCCCTTGATTCAGACGCAGGATGACTTCACGGCGCTGGACATGGCGGCGGACCTGGAATGCCTGCAACTGCTGCGAGCCGCCACCAAGGTTGCAACCAAGGCCGCAGCCTGAGTGGAGAAGTCTCATGACGCACATCATCTTCTATGAGAAGCCGGGCTGTGGTGGCAATGTCCGGCAGCGGGCCATGCTGGAGGCCGCCGGGCACACCCTGGAGCGCCGCAGCCTGCTGGATGAGTCCTGGACGGCTGCATCGCTGATGGCCTTTCTATCGTCCCTGCCTGTGGCGCGATGGTTCAACGGTGCCGCTGCATCGGCCGAGGTGGCGGCACAACGCATGCCCTGCAAGTCGGCTGAGAACTGAAAGGAGTCCACGATGGAACTGGTCTACAAGGCACAAATGCTCACGCAAGGCGGGCGCAATGGCGTCGTGCAGTCGGATGACGGCGCCTTCAAGTTGAAGTTGGCCGCCCCGGTGGCATTGGGCGGCAAGGGGGATGGCCCCAATCCCGAACAGTTGTTTGCCGCTGCCTTTGGCGCCTGTTTCGAACAGTCCGTGCGCCACATTGCCAAGAAGAGCCACACGCCCTTGCGTGGTTGTTATGTCGAGGCAGACTTGTCCATGTACCTCACGTTTGAAGAGGTCTATCGCATGGCCCTGACCTTGACAGTGCACCTGGCTGGCCCGATTGATCAGGACACGGCCGACAACCTGTTGGAGCGCGCCAAGGGCATTTGCCCCTATGTCGATGCCACCAAGAACAACATCACGCTGAACCTGAAGGCATTGCTGGACACGCCGGTGCCGGCATGAAGTCGGGCGAGGCACATCAACTCACACGAGGAGCATGACGATGACGACGATCCCGGAAGGATTCTTTGTAGACTGGAGCGGCAACCTGCGCAAGACGACGGACCCGGGGGGCGGATTCGTCTGTGATGTGGACCTGGCGGCGCGCTATGTGGGCGTCAAGACAGCCAAAGGCGTGTTGATGCATGAGGCCACCTTCTACAAGGATCAGACCGCCGTGGACAAGGCCGGCATCAAGGGCAAACTGGTGTCGGGCTCCGAGCCTTGGGGCGATCAGCTCTGAACATCAGCGCAGGGCCGCTGCCGCTTCCAGCAGTCGCGTGTGGCTGGCCGGGTCCTGCCGGGCAGCGGCGGCAAAGGCCTGTACACAACGGGCGGCGCTCATGAGGTAGCGTTGCTGCGGGGCCAGCTTGTTCAGCCTGATCAAAACCAAGGCGGCCGTGCCGTTGCCCGATGGCGTGGCGGTATCTATGCCTGGTTTCAGTCTGAAGAAGAGATCAGGCGCGTCGTGCGGTGTCATGAAGAAGCCACCGTCCTGACTGTCTTCAAATCGACCGAGCAAGGTGTCGGCCAGGATGTGCGCAAAGCCGATGTCGTCGGCCCCAGGATCGACCTCATGCACCGCCAGCACGGCTTCGAGCAAGAAGGCATGATCGTCGAGACAGCCGTCCTGGTGCGGCAGGCTCAGCAAGCGGCCATCGCGGGTCCAGCGTGTTGCGCGCAGATGATCCAGGGTCTGGCGCGCCAGTTCGATCCAGTCATGCTGCTGGCACAGCGCGCCGGCATGCGCCAAGGCCGTGACAGCGAGGGCTGTCCAACTGGTCAGCACGAGATTGTCTGATTCACCCATGCTGCGCTGGCTGCGTGCACTCAGCAACTTGTCTCTGGCCGTGGCAACGAAGTCTTCGACGAGCTTGAGCGGTCTGTCCAGCGTGCCGGCCAGCTTGTCGAGGCCGCGGGCCACATGCAGATGCCACTTGCCGTCACCCGCATTGGGCGGGTCGATCAGGCCCCAGTGCGCAGAGCAGACGTCCCATTCCATGGGGATGAGGGTGGTACGAAGCGTCTCGCGGTCCCACGTGTAGAAACCGCCTTCGTGGCCTTGTTTGTCGTCCGCTGGTTGTGAAGCCAGAAAGCCGCCTGCTTCGTGACGCATCTCGCGATGCAGCCAGTTCACCGTCTGGTCAAACACCTGAGCGAACAGGCGGTCGTCCGTGCAGGCATAAGCGCGTGCATACAGTTCGATCAGCAGGGCGTTGTCGCACAACATCTTCTCGTAGTGAGGGATCTGCCAGCGTGTATCGGTGCTGTAGCGGAAGAAGCCGCCACCAATCTGGTCGAACAGGCCGCCTTCGGCCATCTTGCGCAGGCTGTAGAGCGCCATGTGACGTGCAGACTCGTCACCGGCCTGGCCTTGACGCAGCAGGTAGGCCAGATCCGTCGGGTGGGGAAACTTGGGGGCGCCACCAAAGCCACCATGCAAGGCGTCAAAAGCCACGGTCAATTGCTGCATGGCTTGCTGGTCGGCTCGGGTGTCGAGCACCAGGTCCTCCTGGATGCGGGCGCGTTCTGCCTGCAGCCGCTCCAGCAAGGCCTGATCCTGACGTGCCAGGGCATCGCGTTTGTCGTTCCACACGGTGCTCACGGAGGCCAGGATGTCTGCGAAGGCCGCTTGCTCCATCTGAGCCTCACGCGAGAAGTAAGTGCCACTGTAAAAAGGGATGCCCTGAGGCGACAGAAAGATGGTCAGCGGCCAGCCGCCATGGCCACGACGCAGGATGCGGTGTGCGGTCTGATAGAGCTGATCGATGTCCGGACGCTCCTCGCGATCGACCTTGATGTTGACGAAGCCTTCGTTTATCAACTGTGCCGTGACAGGATCCGAGAAAGATTCCTGGGCCATGACATGGCACCAATGGCAAGCGTGGTAGCCAATCGACAGCAGGATGGGCTTGTCAAGGGTCTTGGCCAGAGCGAAGGCTTCTTTGCCCCATGGATGCCAGTCCACCGGCTGATGGCCGTGTGCGCGCAGGTAGGCCGACTGAGCTTGAGAAAGTCGATTGGTCACGGCAGGGCCTTTCTGGCAAAGCAGCATCTGTCGGGTTTGAAGCCAACCCGACATCGCCCGAACACACGCAGAGCTGAAAGTCTGGCGTGCAGGTTTCGTGCCGTGCGCAGGTGCGGGCCTTTGCGTAACGTGGCTGTGGGTGGAAAAGCTCTTATACGGTGAGGTCGAACTGCGCCTCGACTACGACTACAACATGCATGGTGTGACTGAGGTCGGTGAGTGGTCTTGCTGCCTTCATGCATTTTTTTGAGGGACTTCGCTCGACTCGAAAAGCGCCACCATCTCTCGCAAGGCCAGGGTCTGGCGTTGGCCATATGCCAGCAGTGCCAGGCGAAGTGAATTCAGTTCGGCGCTTGGCAGCCGCCCTTGCAGTGACAGCGCGAAGGCCTCCTGCGCTTCGTGCATGTCCTGCCAGTTGAAGCGGTCTGCACCACTGGTGGGGGCCATGGATCGGACAAGCGACTTGAAGGACCACGAGCCACACATGCCCGGGTGATAGTAGTGGGCGCGGGCGAGCTGGTAGAGGTCGACAATGCGTGCCTGAAGGGCAGCCAGAGGCGTGGCCAGATCAGGCAAGGCCTCGGCGAGTTCGCGCAGGCGATTGCGTTCGAACCCGGCGTTGTAGGCGAACACGCAGCCTGTACTGCCCAGCGTCTGGATCAAGGACGCGGCAAAGGCCCGCCGAGGGTCACCTTGTGCCGTGGCCAGAAACGCGTGCTGAGTAACCTGGCCGGGCTGGCGCTCGATGTCGCAGTTCCATTGAAAGGGCATGACCTGATAGGGCTGCGTGCCCGACCAGATCGGGACGGCAAAGCCGATGGTGTCGATGCGCAGAAAGAAGCGGGGACAGGGCAGGTCCGCCATGATGGCGCGGATGCCAGGCTCAAGAATGGCCTGCCCTTGCTGCACGGCTCGCACAGCGCGACGACGGCGCTCGTCCGGCAGTTCGTCGATGGGCACGCTCATCACATCGGCATGTCCCATCTCCCTCAGTTCGGCGGCCAGCTCGCGCCCAACGATATGGAGGTCCGCGAC
>NZ_SCTN01000210.1 GCF_004297345.1 Aquabacterium sp.
GCAATGACCGGCCCCAGATCCCAGCCGAGATAGCGAACGCCGGGCACCTTGCCATCCACCACATCACCCAGCGACGAGTCGATCAACTCGCCATCCAGGTAGATCTCGTCGGTACGCAGGTGCTTGAGGTCGCGATCGAACACATACAGCATGTGATCGCCTTCCAGGAAATACAGACGGCCTTCTTCGTAGCCGATCATGAAGCGCAGTTTGCTGCGCAGGCTGGCCCCGGCCCATGGGCCGCCGGTAAAGGTGGTGTTGGCCGAGTCGTAATCCAGCAGGCCGTTCTCGCGCCAGTAATAGCTCAAGGAACCGTCCGGATCCAGCCAGGCGCCACGGTCATCGCCCATGGCCAGCAGGTTGTTGTTGCCCAGTACAGCCGAGCCTTTCTGTGGTCCGTTCTGGATCACCTGCGCGAAACCGACGTAGGTGCCATCGGCATAGTTGTCGCCATAGAAGTCGAACCAGTAGTTGCGGGTCGGATACTGAGGATCGATGAAGTTGATATCCCAGTCTTCCGAGATATCGCGGGCGCGGGTCAGTGTGGTCGAGTTGCCCACCACATTGCGTGATGCCAGCAATGCAGCCCACAGGTTGTTGCTGGTGGCCTTGTTGTTGCCGTCGCCCACGATGGCGCCCGGGAACATCTTGCGTGTGTGCTGATTGGGGCGCACATCGTACGACTTGCCAGGATAAGCCTCACGTGGATAGACCACCACGCCACTGGACTCCTGGCGCGCGTCTTCCTTCCATCTTGCGGTCTGGGTCCATTGATAGACGTTCTGGGCCAGTGCCGACGTGTGGCACACCACACCAGCCAACACGGCGGCGGCCAGCGCCAGAGACTTGATAGAGAAAGACTGGGCGCTATTTGTTTTTGAAGGGAATGTTGTCATGACTACACCTTGATTTGAACGAATGACTGAACGCCTGGCATGCCGTCAAGGCGCGGGCGCATAGGGCGCCGCGTTGACGGTGGCGCGCAGCGTCAGGTCAATGGTCTGGGTCAGCGTGCCAAAATCGATAACCGGCAAAAGCACAGAAGCGTAATCGGGCAGGTGCAGCACCCTGGTGAAGGTGTCTTGCATGAGCGGCGTGAGCTTCAAGGTGCCCAGCACCTCCTGCAGCACGATTTTGCCGGGGACTTGCTGGAACACCAGCGGGCGTTTGACGGTGTAGTCGTACAGCGGTGTCGCCTTGCTGGTGGTGCCGCCAATAGGGGTCACGTCGGCCAGCACCTTCTTGGCGTGGTAATCGATCTGGAAATTCGCCAGTGTCAAACCAATCTTGTTGCCAGTCAGTTCGTCGTAGGTCCAGATCTCCAGCGCAGAACCGCTGGAGCTTCCTTTGACCGTGGCGGGCGCAAGACCAGCGTACTTGCTGGCGCCCAGCGTGATATCCGTGATCGGGAAATGAACGCCGTCAGCCTTTTGCGATGAATTACCTTTGGG
Organism: Aquabacterium sp.; assembly: GCF_004297345.1. GTDB lineage: Bacteria > Pseudomonadota > Gammaproteobacteria > Burkholderiales > Burkholderiaceae_C > Aquabacterium. The sequence continues at coordinate 1,452 of NZ_SCTN01000210.1, forward strand.
GCTCACGACCAGACCGGATGACTCAAAAGAGAATATCGCGTCATCCGAAAATTTCTGAACCGAATCTGCGGTCAGCATGTTGATCATGATTTTCGTCTGCGCAAACGCAGGCGCCGCAGTGACCACTGATGCGACCGTCAAAGTCGAATAAGCAATATAACGAGAAACGATTGACATTACCAATTACTCCTGTAACTTACCCTATTGCAGCGCCACACATGTGCTTGTGTGCAATATCTTTCGGGCATGGCGTCATTTTGAGGATGATGCAAAACAGCTGACCTATGGGCAACCCCTGTTCCATATTCATACCCCGTGATCAAGCGGTCATATTTCTCAAAATATCGCAGACACAAACCACAAGAATACCCTTACATGGCAGGCTTTGACAAGAATATGGCAGGTTATGCAAAAACATTTACCCACCAATCATATTGGCAGTAAATATCAATAACTTGATATAGCTGTCAAATTAACAGGAATACCTGTGAGTACAACGGGCGGCAAAGCACTTGCCCCTTCTGTACGCAGGAAGCAGCGTGCGTCAGCCCGCCAAAACAGCCCTGAACATGGCCCGCTGCTGCGCATCGGACAAAGCAGGCCCTTTTGCGCAAATCTGGTCCAGCAAAACGCCATCCACAAGCGCCAGCAGCATCGGCGCCAGCCTGGCGGCATCCCGCAAACCAGCGTTCGTCAGCGCCAGTTCGGTAGCAGCCACAAACCGTTGACGCTGCTGCGTCACGATATCGGCCAGCTCAGCCTCGTGATACGCCACCAGGAACAACTCGAACCGCGCAACCAGGCGGGCGCGTTTGCCAGGTGACAGCCAATCAGCAACCCGGTGGATCAGAAGATCGATGAAGTCTTCGACGCCCCAGTTGGCCCGGCGCATCCGCTGCGCATCAGCTTGCAAATCTGCCAGGTCCAAAGCTGCATGGCGCATCAGGGCCAAGGTCAGCAGATCGTGACGAGTGCGGAAATAGAACGACGTTGATCCAACAGGCAACCCTGCCTCTGCGTCCACAGCGCGATGCGTCAAGCCTTTGGCGCCCGCATGGCCCAACAGGGCAATGGCGGCATCGGCGATCCTGGTTTTGCGGTCGGTCTCCATCAGTGCCCAGTCTACCCAGGGTTTTCGATCTCCTTGCTCGCCACTCTACAAATGTAGATTTCGCAACACTCTACATTTGTAGATAAGGAGAAAACATGCCAAATCCACATCGCCTGATCAGATCCCTTGGTGACATGAGACGCCGCGCGCCATGCCTGTTGACCCTGAGCACCATCTGCCTGCTGACAAGTACAAGCCTGATCGCCAACGTCAGCCTGGCCAGCAGTGCGCAGGCACAGAGCATCAATGCATCGGCGCAATTTGCTATCAAAGGCGTGCGCCCGGAAGCCTTCAGCTGGTTCTGGGACAACATCGACGAAGCCATGTTGATCGCCGCCAATGGCGACAACAAATCATTCAGCTGGCAACAGGCACCGTCGAGCCCGCAGCACCTCGGTTACTCGGCTGGCGCGAGCTACCGCACGGTGGCGGCGTTCGGGCTGGGCACGCACACAGTGGATGTCAGCTACCTCGACCCCAACACCATGCGCGGTCGCGTGGCCTCCGACAACTTTCTGGGCAGCAAGCCTTACAGCTTCCTGGCGCAAAACGTGTCGGTTGATGGCAAGCCGCCGTTCACGGTACTGATCCAGTACAACCCGGTTGGCAGCACCTTCAGCGACAGCCAGTTCCTCATCCAGGCCACGGCTGCCGCAGACCCCTTGTTGGCACAAGCCTATGTCAACCACCTGCGCAAAACCTTGCTGGGCCTGCAGCCCACCTTGATGGACGCCTTGAGCGAGCGCTACTTCAACGGTGTGCTCAAGAAGCGCGGCTACTACAGCATCGGCCAGGTGGACAAGAAGCTCAACGTCAAGCTGACCATCGTGCAGGAGATCAAAGGCATCGAGCCGCAGATGCTGGCCTGGTGGTGGGATCACATTGGCAACACGGCACGCTATCGCCTGTGGCAACCCGTAGATCACGTCTCTTTCGAGTGGACCATTCCGCCCAACAGCCCTGACCTGATGTACGACATCGGCGCCGTGCAAAAGGCCAAGGAATACATCGGCAAGACGGCACTGACGCTGAACATCACCGGCGCGGATCCCAAAGTCACACCGCCACCCGTGCCGCTGACAGACCCAGGCTACTTCTACGCCAGCACCAACCTCACGCTGCTGGCCAGCATCCTGCCCAACAACTCGCTGACGCACCAATGGCGCCCGAATGCCACGGGCGATGGCGTGGTGCTGACCAGCACTTTCGTCAATACAGCTTTGGCGCTGGTCATCAACCCGACCTTCTTTGACGACCTGGGCTCACACGCGCTGCGTGAGTTCCAGATGCTGCCCTACTTCCTGCCGCGTTTGTACAAACGCGAATACCTGAACCAGTAAGGCCCATGGCACCTGGCGTCTGAACGACTCAGGCCGCTACGGCTTGACTTGCAGGCGCCAGGGACAGCTTGCGGAAGGCGCGTGGTGCCAGCCCCGTCCAGATCTTGAAGGCGCGCGTGAAGCTGTTGCGATCCGTGAAGCCCAGTTCTTCACTCAAGCTGTCGATGTCCACCTGCCCGCCTTTGAGGCGCAACACGGCCAGCTCATACCGGCAACGCGTCTGGATGTCGCCAAACACTTCGCCTTCCTCTTTGAGCCTGCGCTGCAAGGTACGCGGGTGCAGCTTCATCAACTCCGCCATCTGCTGAATGCCCTGTCCCATCAAGCCAGGATCACGCCGGAAGTGGTATTCGATCTGCGCGGCCAGGCGCTTGCCGGGCGCAACGGGCAAAGTCTGCTCGATCACTTGATGGAGCTGCTTGTGCAAACCGGGCACGCTGCCAGGCAAACGCACATCCAGCAATGATGGCCGGATCCACACGGCATTGCGGGGTTGGCCCACCACGATAGGCGAGCCGAACTGAGCTTCACACAAAGCGCGCACGGGCCCTGGATCATGCTCAAGATCAATCCGCGTGACCAAGGGCTGATCACCCATCAGCATGCGCGAGAACTTGGCCAGGCAGGCCAGGTTCATCACGACAAAGTAGCCCGCCGCCTTGGGCGGATCGTCAGGCTGCGCCACCACCTCCACGATGATCGCAAAGCCTTGCGGCCCTTCTTCCGTGTAAAGGCGGATGTCCGTGTGCAACTGCGACACCCAATGCAAGGCGGCCAAGGCATCTCGCAAGGTCGGGCTGGTGGCCAGATAGGTTTCGATGGCCGGCACGGTATCAAACGCAAAGGACTGCCCGACCAGGAGCGGGAAATGGTGCTCGGGCGCGGTCTGGTACACGCTCTGCATCATCGCGTTGATCAGCCCTGCGCGGCTGATGTGATGTGCGCCGTGCTGGTCCGCCTGCAAGCCCGCATCCATCAAAAGCGGGTTGACATTGAGCCGGCACAAGGATGCGGCCCGAACCCAGGCGTTCAAGCACGGGAAGGGGATGATGTCGTCGGCCATAGAGTACGTGCTAGCCATGCTTCCGTCAGGTGGAACTGTCACATGCCTGTGCGCGTTTCGCCAAGCAGGTGAATTGGAAGCGATACATCGCGACACGACAAGGGTGTGCCGTGACAGAAAGATGCATTTGGCGACAGAAAGAAAAAAGCACCTGGTTGTGAATGCCAAGTGCTGGATGGGGTGGTAGGCCGTGTTGGACTTGAACCAACGACCAAAGGATTATGAGTCGCCAAAAGTGGCAATTCTTTGATGTTGACAGACGTTGACCCCGAAGCCCAAGCCCACATAAACATGCATACAAATCAACACGTTAACTTGTTTACACAAGTCCTTAGGTTGTTGACTAGCGTTGATTGATTGCCATAGAATCTGCTTACACGGCGCTTACATGACGGACGACAGGTAAGCACCACCCCAAAAAACCAGACCCGACACCGGGGGGTGTTGCAGATGGCAAAAGTACGGTTCACCGCGACACGGCTACAGGACTTCACGTCCAAAGGTAAGGCCCAAGCATTCCTGTGGGACTCGATGGCGCCCGGCCTGGGCTTTCGCGTTACCGCAAATGGCTCCCGCGCCTTCATCTTCCAAAGTCGCCTGGACACCCAAACCATTCGCATGACCATCGGTGACCCAAAAAGCTGGGCCATCGAAAAAGCACAGGGCGAAGCCCGGCGCCTGCAAGGTCTGATTGACCAAGGCAAAGACCCGCGCCAAGAAAAGGCCGCGACCATCGCAGCAGACCAAGCCGACCGCGCCGCCGCCAAACTGGACCGGCAGCGCCTTGAGGTGCTCGGGCTGACGGCATGGGGTGACTACTGCAAGGCAAAGGCCAGCAAGTGGGGCGACCTGAGCAAACGCGACCACGACCGCGCCATTCAGGAAGGTGGAGAGGACCGCAAGCGATTCAAGGGCAAGAAGACCCAGCCCGGCCCACTACGCGCCCTACTCTCTCGCCCATTGGTTCAGATTGATGCCGAAGCCGTAGAGGCCTGGGTGAAGGCTGGCGTGAAGACCCGGCCCACTGTGACCGCCAAGAACTTCCGTTTGCTGCGCGCCTTCATCAACTGGTGCACAGAGAACAAAGAATATGCGCAACTGGCTCAGGCCAACGCCTGCAAACCCAAAGCGACCCGCCAAGCCATGCCCAAGGCAACGGCAAAGGATGACGCCTTGCAACGCGAACAATTGGCCCTGTGGTTTGCCGAGGTGCGCAAGCAGTCAAACCCCGTCATTGCGGCCTACCTGCAAGCACTGCTGCTGACAGGCGCCCGCCGTGAAGAGCTTCTAGGCCTGCAATGGTCAGATGTGGATTTTCAATGGAACACCCTGACCATCCGTGACAAGGTGGAGGGCGAAAGAACAATCCCGCTTACCCCGTTCGTGGCGCAGATGCTGGCCGCACTGCCGCGCCGCAAGTTGCACAACGGCAAGGCTAACCCGTGGGTGTTTTCAAGCCCTCAAGCCGCAAACGGACGCCTTCAAGACCCCCGTATCAATCACAACAAGGCACTAAAGGCCGCTGGCCTGCCTCACCTGACTTTGCACGGCCTGCGCCGTTCCTTTGGAACCCTGGCCGAATGGTGCGAGGTGCCTGTGGGTATCGTGGCGCAGATTCAAGGCCACAAGCCCAGCGCCATCGCCGAGAAGCACTACCGCGTGCGCCCCATCGACCTGCTACGCCAGTGGCACACCAAGATTGAGGCATGGGTGCTTGAGCAAGCTGGAATTGAATTCACAGCAGACCAGCCAAAGGGCCTGCATGTTGTATCCGCCGCCTGACGGTCTCAGGCAATAGCGGGGCCGGGCAGTGTTGCGACCACTAGCCAACCCCTAACCACAACGCGCAACACAGAAAGGACCGCGCATCATGGCTGATGAGAATTTAACCGCTGAACCAACGCCATTGACTTCACTCTACGATGAAATTCTGCGGCGAATCACCAAGGCTCAAGGCATCACAAGCATGCTATGCGATGCCTTGAACGATGCCCAATCAAGCGCCGCATGGGCCGCATCTGACTTGCTTTGCGAAGCAGAAGACATGCTGACCCGCTATGACGCAATGGCACGGGAACAGGTCAAGCAGCCCCGCGCATAATAGTTTGACGCCCCAGCTAGGCCCGGCCCGCAAGCTGGACTGAACGACCACGCCCCCGAGTGGTCCCGCTGGGGTTTCTTCTTTCGGGGATGTGCACGGGGGTGCAATGGAGCAATCAGAGAAGCAGGCACAAGCCGAGCAAGAAAGTACCTTATTGGCCAATGATGGCCACGCCAGTTTGGTTGAGTATGTCTATAACGGTCGCCTGATTGACTGGCAGTATTGGGTCCAAAGCATGCCAGTTCTCAACCCATGTGATGCGTGCCGTCTGATGGCCGCTCTGGACCCGGACTTGTTCGCGGAACTTACATCGCGGCCAGTACCGCAAAACAACCCATCTCAAGCGTGCAATGAGGCAAGGCGCATGGAGCGGCTTGCCCTTGCTGAGGGGCTTGAAGGGCAGGCGCCGGATGTGTGGTATCGCTGGGCGTTAGAGCGTGGTTTCAGTGTTCATCACGGCTTTTTCGTGGCAGTGCGCGGTCGCTATCTGAGCGAGAACGAGACACTTGTGCTTGGCAACATGCCCCGTCTCGAGGCCTCCCGCTGGGAGTGTGCGCGCGTCATTGGGGCAGGTAAACGCCAAGTACGTTTAAATCATTTTCGCTATATCACCGATGTATCGATGACCTTTCCAGACTTCATAGAAGAGGTTGAAGAACGCATTACGCGGTGGTGGCGTGGTCAATACAAGCTGTGGGAAGCCGCCCAGGTTCTCGCCGATAGCGCAGCGTTGGACGTCAAAGAACTTGCGGAGCAAATGGACGCCGCAATCAGAGCCGGGCAACTCATCTATCGAGTCAATAACATTCGTGTGGACAAGCAGCGCATCACCCAGGAACATCTTTGGAACTGCATTGTTTTTCAAGAGGACGTGAATGGCTGGCTTGCACAAGAGGCGATAAGAGGCGAACTGCGCCTTGAATACCCTTATGCTGAAGCGCCGGAGGTCATGTTTGCGAGCGCGTCACTCGAAACCGCCGGGGATGGACTGGAGTCATCCTGCCAGGACAGCGGGCAAGTCACGGTCGAATTCAATATAGACACTGTGGGCCTAAACCCTCTCTCACTTGGCGCCATCGCAATTGAAGCCGCGAAGTCGAAGGCATGGGACGCAGAAAAGCAGACCACCGATAGGGCCAAGGACGTTTGCAAGGCGAGCGCAGAGGTCTTTCTAAGAGAGTGTCTATCACGCCTTTATATGCTCCTAGAAGGTGGCGCGATTGCAGCAACCAACCCGGTGGGCGGCTTTCCATTCCTCGCAGGGCACGACGACCCTAAATCAGCCGGGTGGCTGGTGACACCTGAAGACAAGGCAAAAGCGCTAGCAATGCTTGGCGTTGGGCCTGATGCATGCCTAGCCAAGCAAGACGAGGAAGACCAAGGTGAGCAACCTAATCGAGCAAGGGATTCTTGGAACCTAGTAAAGCCACTGAAGCCACAGGGCTACAACATGGCCCTGTACTCAGTTTTGAAGCGAGCACACGATGAAGGGAAGTCCTGCCCAAAACCGAGAGAGGTGCTAGAGAGATTTCGCGAAGACAAGCCCGCTTGTGTAACCCGGGTGCTGCCTGCATCATTCGAGTACCTGAGCGGCGAAGAAATTGAAGAACGCACTGTTTCGCTGAGCGCACTTGGGGAGGCAATTCGACGGATGACTAAGAAACCCCGCGAATAGCCCACGGACAACCCACAACTGGCACGACTCAATAGGCTGATTTAAAGCAAAAAAAGACCATCAACGCACCGAAACAAACAAAGGTGCAAACCGATGGCAATGCAAGCAGATACGCAGTTCCCGCCGCTGGAGACTGTTACCCGACCGGCAGTTGACACTGCCGCCGCCGCTTACTATCTCAATCGCAAGCCCCAGACTCTTAGAAGCTGGGCTTGCTTCGACGGGTCAGGCCCTATTCGGGCTTTCCGCATCAATGGTCGCCTGGCCTGGAAAGTGGAAGACCTGCGCCGCGTGCTGGGGGTGTCGCAATGAAAAAGCGCCCGAGCCCCAATAACGGAAACCCGAGCGCCCCACGCAAGCGCAAGTCTAGCAAGCCAGCCCACTTTCTGGGGACAGAGAACCCCCGCCACTTGCGGGTAATCATGGCCTTATTGGTCAGCCCTCGCACCCGTGAAGCCATAGACCGCATCGCAGGCGCCAGCAATGGCCCTGAGCTTATGGCCGAGCTTCGCCGTCGTGGTCTTGAGGCGCCTTGCAGCAAAACCCCGTGCATCGACCGTGACGGCTACGAGGTGAAGCGCGGGATTTATCACTTCACCGACCGCGATAAGCGACTGATTCGAGCATGGCTCAAGCGCCGTGACCGTCAACGCAAAGGGGGTAGGTAGCCATGGGAAGCCCACGCAAAAACGGTAAGCGAGGGGACTCGGGCCGGGATGCTGGGGGCTTCATTGCATTGCCATGGTGCGTGCTGGACAGCGCAGCCTATCAATCCCTGTCCATGCACGCCCGCGCCCTGCTGCTTGAGATGGCCCGCCAATACGTCCGAGACAACAACGGGCGATTGTTGGCATCACGGGCCTACATGGCGGGACGTGGATGGAATTCTGCCGACATGCTGACGAAGGCAAAGCGGGAATTGCTCGATGGCGGTTTCATCTTCGAAACCGTCAAGGGTCACCGCCCAAACAAGGCCAGTTGGTATGCCATCACCTGGCAGTCATTGGACACGCATGCCGACTTTGACATGGGCGCCGCCAGTGCTTTCAAGCGCAGTGCCTACCAGCAGGGTGCCACCTTGCCAATGCCAAAACCCAAGCCTTCCCGTGATGAGCTTTACAGGAAGTGGGACAAGCCCAACGGCGCAAGCCTTAGACCGCCCCACGGTACAGGAGCGCCACCAATAGGACCGCCCCACGGTACAGACACCCCGCCCCCTGTACCGCCCCACGGTCCTATCAAGGCCATTTCAACCCCTCTCTCTGTACCGTCACACGGACACCATCTAGATATGCCATCTGCTGAGCGCGCAGCGTGAGCGCAAGGCGAAAGGAAAGACATGACGACTGCAAAACAGACCTTCCCCGCCGTGACCATCGAAG
>NZ_SCTN01000211.1 GCF_004297345.1 Aquabacterium sp.
AAGTTCCTGATCAATGCCTCCGGCCCCTTGAGCACGCCCGTGATCCCCAACTTCAAAGGCCGCGACACCTTCAGGGGCCACAGCTTCCACACCAACTCGTGGGATCACGACTACAACTACCAAGGCAAGCGCGTGGCCATCATTGGCAGTGGCGCGTCGGCCGCGCAGGTGATCCCGGCGATCGCGCCAGACGTCGGGCATCTGCATGTGTTCCAGCGCACGCCACACTGGGTGCTGCCTCGCCCTGACCGTGTGTTTTCGGGGTTCGAGCGCGCGCTACTGGGCTCCAAGCTGATTTACAAGGCCCTGCGCACGGTCATCTACTGGTCGCTGGAGAGCCGCATGATCGGCTTCAAGTACTCCAAGACCATGCTCAATCTGGTCGCCCAGAAGGCCGCGCTGCGGCACATCCACAAGCAGCTGAAAGACCCCAAGCTGCAAGCCGCCGTCACGCCTGACTACACGATCGGCTGCAAGCGCATCATCCTGTCGAGCACGCTCTACCCCGCCCTGGCGCGCCCCAATGTGACGCTGCACACCAAGGACGACGGCATTGCCGAGATCAACGAGCGCGGCATCGTGACCACGCAAGGCAAGCAGGTGGATCTGGACCTGATCGTCTACTCCACAGGTTATGACGCCACGGACGGCGTGATCTCCTACCCCGTGATCGGCAAGGGTGGCAAGTCCGTGGGCGAGGTGTGGAGCACGTTCCCGCGCGCCTACCTGGGCACCTCGCTCCCGGGCTTCCCCAACCTGTTTGTGGTGACCGGGCCCAACACGGGCATCGGCCACACTTCAGCTATTTTTGTGATCGAGGCGCAGATGGAATACATCATGCGGGCGATCAAGTCCGTGCAGGCACGCAAGGCCAAGGCCATCGAGGTCAAACCCGATGCCGAGAACGACTACACCACCATGATCCACCGCGAGATGAAGCAGACCGTGTGGCAATCGGGTGGCTGCCACAGCTGGTACCAGAGCAAGAGCGGCCATGTGATCGCCATGTTCCCCGGCTTCAGCTTCACCTTCCGCCGCATGTGCCAGGCCTTCAAGCCTGCGCACCATCTGTTCACCTGAGCAAGCAAACCAGCACAACGAGGAGACAGGCTTCATGAAGAACTTCAAGAACAAGGTGGCCGCCATCACGGGTGCAGCGTCAGGCATGGGCCGCACGCTGGCCCTGGAGTTGGCGCGCCGCGGCTGCCATCTGGCCTTGAGCGATGTGAATGAAGCCGGCCTGGCCGAGACTGCGCAGATGGCGGGCAAGCTGGGCGTGAAAGTCACCACAGCCAAGCTGAACGTGGCCGATCGCGAAGCCATGAACGCCTGGGCCGATTACGTGGTGAAGGAGCATGGCAAGGTCAACCTGATCTTCAACAATGCGGGTGTGGCATTGGGCGCCTTCATTGAAACGGTGAAGCCCGAAGACTTTCAGTGGATCATGGGCATCAACTTCTGGGGCGTGGTCTGGGGCACACAGGCCTTCCTGCCGCACCTCAAGAAGTCGGGCGATGGCCATGTGGTCAACACCTCCAGCCTGTTCGGCTTGCTGGCCTCGCCCACACAAGGCACGTACAACTCGTCCAAATTTGCCGTGCGCGGCTTCACGGAAGCCTTGCGTCAGGAACTGGATATCGAGAACTGCGGCGTGAGCGCCACCTGCGTACACCCGGGCGGCATCCGCACCAATATTGCCCGTGCGGCCAAGATGGATGAAAGCGTGGGCGCCAAGTCCGGCGGCGATGCCGAAGCCGCACGTTCACGCTTCGACAAGATGCTGAACGTGACCACAGCGGAAAGCGCAGCCTTGCAGATCCTGCGTGCGGTCGAGCGCAATCAGCGACGTGTGCTGGTGGGCCCGGATGCCAAGATCCTGGACATCATGGTTCGCCTGGTCGGCTCCTGGTACCAGCCCATCTCCGCACTGCTTGCTCGCAAACTGCTGGCGGGCTGAAGCCTGCTGCCATCTGCATCCACCGCCACATCGCACCGAGGCCGCTGGCATGAAAGATTTCAAAAACAAAGTTGTCGTGATCACCGGCGCGGGCTCGGGCATGGGGCGCGCCTATGCCCTGGCGTTTGCGCGATTGGGTGCCAGGCTGGCGCTCAATGACTACGATGCCAAGGCCCTGGCAGAAACCGCAGGCCTGCTGCCAGAAGGCATGAGCGGCCGCACGCTGTCTAGCGCCTTCGATGTGGCCGACAAGGCCGCCATGTATGCCTTCGCGGATGAGGTCTTGCGCCAGTTCGGTGGTGCACATGTGGTCATCAACAACGCGGGCATTGAAGGCTCATCCCTGCCGACATGGCAGACCACCGAGGACGAGTTTGAACGCATCATGCGCATCAACTTCTTTGGCGTGTTGAATGGCACCAAGGCCTTCCTGCCACAGCTGATGGCGAGAAAAGAAGGCGCCATTGTGAATGTATCGAGCATCATGGGCCTGATAGGCGCGCCTTCACAAGCCGACTACTGCGCCAGCAAGTTTGCTGTCCGCGGATTCACCGAGTCGCTGATGGTGGAGTTGCATGACAGCCCGATCAGCGTGCACTTGGTACATCCAGGCGGCATCGCGACCAACATCGTCCGCAAGCCAGGAGGACAAGCCTTTGCCAAGCGCTACCTCACCACGCCGCCAGAGGCCATCGTGAAACACGTGATCCAGAGCATCCGCAAAGGCCGCGTGAAGATCATCTATGGCCGCGACGCCCTGCGCACCTGGCTGGGCTCCAATTTCCTGCCGCAACGTTGGCTCAACGCCATCGTCTGGCGTGAACTCAAGCGCTCACATGATCTGACCCACTACCAGGGTCTGCGCTGACACCAACACACACTCTCTCATCGATAACAACATCATCATGGCAATCAAGAAGAAGACTGCTGTGGCCGCTGCATTGGCCGCAGTCGCACTGGGCTGGTCCTACCTGACTTATCCCGCTGTCGGGCAACTGACGTATGACCTGAGCGCGGGCATTGAATCGCGGCTGTATGGTCTGCACAAGGAAGTGGTCACGGTCGAGGGCATCCCGATGACGCTGTACCGGTCCACCGGCACGGGCCCGGCCATCGTCATGATCCACGGATTCAGTGCCGACAAGGACGTCTGGGCGCGCTTTGCACGCCACTTCAGCGGGCAGTACCAGGTGATCATCCCCGATATGCCCGGGCATGGCGAAACAGGCTTCAAACCCGAATGGAGCTACTCGATCGAAGCGCAGACACGCCGCATCGCCGCCTTGATGGATCAGTTGCAGATCAAGCAGGCGCACGTGATTGGCAACTCCATGGGCGGCTTCATCACGGCGCAGTTTGCCGTGAGCTACCCGGAGCGCACGCTGTCAGCAGGTCTTGTGGACCCGGCCGGTTTGCCATCGCCACACCCCAGCGATATGCGCGTGATGCTGAGCCAGGGGCAGAACCCCTTTGTGTTCGACACGCGCGAAGGCTTCTACCGTTTCTATCCCATGACGATGGCTTCGCCGCCGTTCATGCCTCATTACGTGCTGGATGCCGTGGCCGATCGCTACATTGCCCGGCGCAATCAATTGACGCAGATCTTCAGCGAGTCGCACAAGGAAACCGACCTGCCCGTGCGCATCCGCGAGGTCAAAGCGCCCGTCATGCTCATGTGGGGCAAGGAAGACCGCCTCATCGACGTCTCCAGCGTGCCGGTATGGCAGGCTGCCCTGCCTCAGGCGCAGGTTCATGTCTGGGACGGCATCGGACACATGCCCATGGTAGAAGCGCCTGCCAGGGCAGCTGAAGCGTATCAACGCTTTCTCAGCGGCCTCTGACAGTCACAAAGGCCCATCAGCGCGGCACAACGAAGGTGCTGCGCTCGATGAGCTTCACAGCCTGCCCCGCTGCGCCCATCTGCTCGATGCTCATGTTGATGGGCACGATCTGGCCGACCAGGTTCGCAGCAACATTGGCATCGAGCCGGATGCGCACGCTGACATCCCGGTTCTCAGACGGAGCCAGGTCGATTGCCTGAGCGTTGTCCACCCGCATGCCATACACGCCATGCTCGGCACTCACATCCACGCGATAGCGCTGCGTCAGTTCCGTTGAATTCATGATGTGCAGACGGTAGACGTTCTCGATCACGCCGTCATCCACCATGCGGGCCATCACACCACGGTCACGGGTGATGTCGACACGGAAAGGTGCGCGCGTCATCAAGCTGGCAGCGAAAGCGGTGACGCCAATCAGCAAGGCACCGCCGTAGATGGCCGTGCGCCAGCGCACCGCGCGCTTGAGCAAGGCGGGGCGATCCCAGCCTTGTGCCAAACCGTTCTGCGTCGAGAAGCGGATGAGCCCACGCGGGTAGTTCATCTTGTCCATGACGGTATCGCAGGCGTCAATGCAGGCACCGCAACCGATGCACTCCATCTGGAAGCCATTGCGGATGTCGATGCCAACCGGGCACACCTGAACGCACATCGTGCAGTCCACGCAATCGCCCAGACCCAGCTTGGCGCGGTCCGCCGTCTTGGAGCGAGAACCACGCGATTCGCCTCTGGCCGTGTCATAGCCAACGATGAGCGAGTCACCATCGAGCATCACGCTCTGGAAACGCGCATAAGGGCACATGTACTTGCAGACCTGCTCGCGCAGGAAGCCGGCATTGCCATAGGTGGCCATGCCGTAAAACACGCTCCAGAACAGCTCCCAAGGACCTGCGCCGAAGCTGCTGATCGACGCCAGCAAAGCGCGAATCGGGGTGAAGTAACCGACGAAGGTCAAGCCCGTCCAGAGGCTGAACACGCCCCAGGCGACATGCTTGCCGCCACGCTTGAGCAGCTTCTGACCGACCCAAGGCGCCTTGTCCAGCTTGAGGCGCGCCAGGCGATCGCCTTCGATGCGCTGCTCTATCCACATGAATATCTCGGTGTAGACCGTCTGCGGACAGGCGAATCCACACCAGAGCCGGCCGGCAATGGTCGTGAAGAAAAACAGCGCCAGCGCACTGAGCACCAGCAGGGCCGCCAGGTAGATGAAATCCTGCGGATACAGCACCAAGTCAAAGATGTAGAAGCGGCGGCTGTTGAGGTCAAACAGCATGGCTTGGCGCCCGTTCCAGGGTAGCCAGGGCAAACCGTAAAACACGATCTGTGTGAGCCAGACCATGGCCCAACGCCAGTTGGTGAACCACCCTTTGACGGATCGGGCTTGAACCTTCTTGTGTGCCTCGAAGAGCGATCCGTGCTGCGGCAATGCGTTGACGGGCTTGATGGGGATGATGCGAGGCTCGGTGCTCATGTTCTGTTCCGCGCAATCAGGTCGATTGCCGGGGACGAACCATAACATCCATTTGAAATGCACGTTCTTAAGCCCCTTCGTTCATGGGGGACTGGGTGATGTATGCGTGCCGACAAGACGCGTCGAAAACGAAGCGGATCCGTACTCGACATCATCAAGCGCCGACCTCAAGCATGCGGCAAACCGGTTATTTCCGTGCATTTATGCTGTTTTCTTTGCTTCCTTTTCATTCTTCAAAGCTAAAACGAAAGCAATCAACGAATACAAACGAAGCGTTTTCGTTTCCTTTCGCATCGATATGACGCTCACTTAAGGGATATCCCTCAGTAACTCCTATCTGACAGACTTCATGCAATCGTTGTTCTTGACCGCACTCAAACGCGCCTTAACGCGCATCGCAAACGATCAAGAACGCCCGCTTGCTCAACCTGAACGGAAGTCCCCCATGCACATCGCCGGCGTCGCCTTTGCTTATCCAGAACGCACTGTCTCCAACGCAGAAATGCTGCAGATCGTGGCTGATCAAAGCCGTGAAGGTTTTCAGGGCGACCTCAACGCCGCGCTGCAAAGCATCGAGTTCTATTTGAACTACATCGGCTCCGAGAACCGCCACTGGCTGGCCGAGGGCGAGCAGGCTTTCACGTACACCGAGCGCGCCATCAACGACGCGCTGGACCAGGCCGGCCTGGATAAAAACGACATCGACCTGCTCATCCACGCCAGCGTGGACAAGCGCGTGATCGAACCCGCGATGGCCTTTTTCGTGGCCAAGGCCATGGGCATGGACAAGACCCAATGCTTCGACGTAACCGAAGCTTGCGGCAGCTGGACCCGCGCCACGCAAATCGCGCAAGCCTTCCTGGCGTCCGGCCAGTTCAAGAACATCCTGATCGTGACGGCCGAGTACGCCTGCCACGAAGGCCAACCCCTCGCGCAGAACCACAAGCTCACCAGCCCGGCTGATCTGGAGTGGGCCTTTGCCAGCTACACGGTGGGTGAAGGCTCCACCGCCACCATTCTGAAGGCCGACGGTGACAAGCCCTGGCAGTTCGACAACCGCACCTTCACGCAATACGCCGATCTGTGCATGTCGCCCATCGTGGAAGACGACATCGAGACCATGCGCATGGGCGACTTGTCCATCGCAGGCAAGGGTCGTCTGCGCTTCTCTTCCTACGGCAAGAAGATGCAGGACAACACCATCGGTGACCTGGAAGAAATGATGCGTGAGAACCCCATCCCTGTGGACGAGGTCGACCTCTTCATCCCGCACACCAACACCCTGACCGCCTGGCGTGACCTGGAAAAGCGCCTGGACAAGAAGATCCCCTACATGTTCATGCTGCCTGAGTACGGCAACCTGGTGACCAACTCCGTGCCTGCCGCCCTGGCCGTGGCTGAGAAGGAAGGCCGACTGGAGCGTGGCCACAAGGTCACCGCTTTGATGACGGCCGCCGGCATGTCCTACACCCGCTACAACTTCGTTTACTGATTCGGCGGGGCTGACACGAGATGGCAACCGATTGGTCCGGGCGCAAGTACCGGGTGCTCAAGTCCCTGGGCGAAAACATCGACATGATCTTTGGCGTGTACGAACCTGCGTCTGCTCAGATGCAGTGGTTCCTGCACTCGCACGAGATCGATGACGGCGGCGGCGCGATCGTCAAGATCCTGGCCTCGCTGGGCATCACGATGCCGCCCAAAGTACACAAGAGCATCCCGCTAAAGCCAGGCTTCTTCGGTCGCCTCGCGGCGCTGAAACTGCACCTGCGCAACAGCCAGCCAGTGAGCTACCCCTGGCGCAAGGCCGATGCCACCACGACCTCCAGCCAGCCTGAGCACAACTTCGTGTACTTTCTGGCGCCACTGGAACAAAGCGATCAGCTTCGTGCTGGCGCCCGTGCGCAAGGCGTTGGCGAAACCTCGCTGTTCCTGGCCAGCCTGGACAAGGTCTGCCGCGAACGCTTCCTTCAAGCAGACAGTGAACGCGTGTGGATGATGCCGCACGACTTCCGCCGCTCGCTGGGCATCCAGACCCAATCGGGCAACTGGACGGCACCCGTGTCATTGCGCCTTCAAGGCGAGCCCACGATGCAAGACATCTATGGGCAGCTCAAAGGCCTGTACGGCAAGGGCATCTTGTGGGGCTCGTGGATCTACACGAACTTCGCGCGCTGGCTGAGCGACGACATGATCCGACGCGCCTACAACAA
>NZ_SCTN01000625.1 GCF_004297345.1 Aquabacterium sp.
TCAGGGAATGGTTCGGCGCTAATGACCCGGCCGACACGCAACTCCACCTTTGTGAAGTCATTCCATTCGATTTGCTCCATTGCTTGTCTTTCTGGTGGCCTAACGCCCAAGGTAAGCGGCGCCGGAGCCCGTAAGGGCGTAGGGTACCGACACTGGCCATGAAAATGGCGAAGCCATGGCCAGTGTTGGCGTCGGCTTGACCGCCCAGTTAGGCGACTTGCTCATTTGACCGGAACCCCTAGTTTTGCCAGCACTAGCTTTTTCGCGGCATCCTTGTTTCGCGCGAAGTGCACCAGTCACTTCTTTTCCGCGTTTGTCGCATCCAGCTCGTAGGGGGTGGAGAAAACTTCGTAGTAGGGAATGTCCCATTGATCGAGGCCAACTTCATGCCAGCTCACCGAGGGGTATTGCTCCGTCAGCTGCTTGCGCAGTGCTGTCCGGTGCTGAAAGAAATCGCGCACCAGCGCGGGGGCGCTCTCGTAGAGCAGGCCCCTGCCGGTGAGTTGGCTCGTGAGCCACAGGACGAGCATGGGGTCTTGCTCGTAGGGAGCGAGAGTCCGCAAGTAGTCGTCTAGCTCGGTTCGAGTCCACGTAGCCTGCGAGTTGAAGAAAATGGAGGGAATATCCGGGTAAGACAGAAAAATGCTCTGGGCGAGACCGTTCGGGAAACGTAGCTTGAAGTCGCGCAGCGCCTTGTTGCCGCTCAGTACAGTAATCTCTGGTGCGAGCAGCACGGCCTGATCGAGCGCGCGATAAACCCGGCCGCCCTTCAAGTCGCTCGACTGCCCGGTGGCGTCAACACCGCTGGCCGTTCTCTGCGGAAAGAATCCAGCAGCCAGGGTCAGCCAGGCGGCGTCGCGGTTTGCCTTCTGCTGTAGGGCCTGATCGCGGAGCGACGATAGTTGTGCTTCCCAGATTTGCAGGGGATCACGGCCGAATATCGGCTTGGCGGGATAGGCAGAGCAACAGCCCTTGGATTTTCTCAGCTCCATCGTCCGATTGGCCGACATGGTTTTCTGCAGCTCCATGTTGGCCCCGACCCAAGGCCGTCGCACAAGGGACTGCATGCGTTCTGGCCACTCCCGCATCGTGATGAACACCTCCACGCTATCGACTGAGGCCAGTGGAGGTCGGTAGTCAAAATACAGCGCGACCGGATAAAAGCCCGGCTTGAAAAAGAGGCGATAGCTGCCATGAATCTGGCTGCCGTAGTCGCGCTCCTCCTGGCGCTGCCCATCGGCGTCGGCCCAGTCCAGGAGCGACGGTCCCGGGGGGAGGAAGTCTGTGTACATGTTGGCCGACTGAACCAGCTCCAGCGGTTCCGGATTCTTCCGGACCCAGTCCTCGAGGGCGCGGCAGATGACCAACTTGTCGGCCTTGAGCTTGAGACCTGCGGCGAGCGCGTCAGATATTTTCGAGGTGGATATGAACGAGCCGATCGCAAAGCGGGGCTGAAAAACCATGACATCGGGAATGGGCTTGCCAGCGTCATCAACAAAGGTCCATTTCCACCTGTTGTGGTTCATGACGAGGATGTCCCCGGTAAAGAGAATCTGTTCGGCGAATGACAGGGGCGCCGTTGTCAGTGCCATGCCGATGAGGGCATGGCGCAATAACTTCGTGAATCGCATCAATATCGCTTGTGCCATCGTTCTTCCTCTTTCACAGGCGCCGGATTGATAAGCTGCTGAATTTGGCCCTGCACTTCCAGGCGGGGGCTGGTTTTTACGTCGTCCGCCTTTTCCAGTGTGTGAGCTTCGGGGCGAAAGAGGGGGTAGATGACTCTGAATCCTTTTCCCAGGGGCATCCCTTCAAAGGCCTGGGATGAAGTTTTTCTACTTTAAGACTTGAACGCTGCCGAATCACACCGGATTATTGGCGCATTGGTGAAAAGATCAAGTTCCTCTCTCTGGCGCCTAACGCCCTA
>NZ_SCTN01000022.1 GCF_004297345.1 Aquabacterium sp.
CAAGGCCACTGTGTACGGGTAGCTCCAATCACCCAGCCAGAGCAACTCGGGGAACTTCAGGTTCATGCCGTACACGCTGGCCACCAGGGTAGGCGGCAGCAGGGCCACCGAGGCCACCGAGAAGATCTTGATGATCTTGTTCTGGTTGATGTTGATGAAACCGACCGTGGCGTCCATCAGGAAGTTGATCTTGTCGAACAGGAAGGCCGTGTGGCTGTCCAGCGAGTCGATGTCGCGCAGAATCTGGCGGGCTTCTTCGAACTGGTCGGCGTTGAGCATGCGGGCGCGCATCATGAAGCTCAGCGCGCGGCGCGTGTCCATCACGTTGCGGCGGATGCGGCCATTCAAGTCTTCCTGGCGGGCGATGGCGGCCAGTGCTTCTGCGGCAGCGGCGTCGTTCACGGCGTTTTGCAGCACCTTCTTGCTGACCTTTTCGAGGTCGTCGTAGATGCCTTCGAGCGTGTCTGCGGAGTACTCGGCGTCGGCGTCGTACAGCTTGAGCAGCACGTCCTTGGCGCCTTCGATCAGGGCAGGGATGCGACGCGCGCGCATGCGCAGCAGGCGGAACACCGGCAGGTCTTCCTTGTGGACCGAGAACAGCACGTTTTCATGCAGGATGAAGGCCACGCGGACGTTGCGCGGCGTCTCATCGTCATCGATCAGGAAGTCGGAGCGGATGTGGATGGCGCCTTCTTCTTCATAGAAGCGCGCGGATTCTTCCAGGTCATCGTCAATGACGTCGCCGGGGATGACCAGTCCGAACTTGACGGCGATCCAGCCCTTTTCTTCGGGGGTGGGATTTTCCAGGTCGACCCAGACGGGACGAGCGGGTGTCAGCTCGTCGAGGCTGTCGATTTCTTCTTGAAACAGCCGGCCGTTGGCCAGCGTGAATACGTTGAGCATGCGAACTCCAGCACAGGGGTGCCAACACGGACAGATCGAGCCGTGTGGCACGCAGCTTGGGTGAGAAGGGGTGATGTGGTGTGCCGCCCCCTCCCGCTGTCAGCCCCGATTCAGGGGCACACCAGGTTTGCGCGCCCCTGACTTCAGGGCCGGACCCGGTGGCTGGAGTGGGCGGTCACCTAGGGTGACTGTCCAAGGTGATCGCTCCGATGGCGCCGCTTTGGCGGCAAGGCTTTGATTATGGCTCGCCAAGCCGGGCGTAATGAGCCAACTTGCTGCAAAAAAGTGCCGTGTTGGGCCTGGCTTGGGTGTGGGGCGGGCGTGGGTGTATGGTGACGGCATGGTCTTGCCCACGTCCCGACTCGATCTGAATCTGTTTCGCGTGATGGACGCCGTGTACGAGCACGGTGGGATCTCGGGCGCAGCTCGCCATCTGCACCTCAGTCAGCCGGCGGTCAGCCATGCGCTGACCCGCTTGCGACGCGCCTGGGGCGATCCTTTGTTTGTGCGCCAGGGCAACCGCATGGTGCCCACGGAATTGACGCGCCGGGTGATCGGCGAGGTGCAGGCGCATCTGCGGGGTTTGCAATCCCTGATGGGGCAGGCTGATACCTTTGACCCGGCCACGCTGGACATGACCTTGCGCCTGGGCATGCGCGATGTGCTGGAGGCCATCACCCTGCCGCCTTTGATGGCGCGCCTGGGCGAGGTGGCGCCACATGTGAAGCTGGCCAGTGTGCGGGTGGCCCACGATGCGCTGGAGCAGGTGCTCACGCAAGGCGAGGTCGATCTGGTGATCGATCGCCAGCGGCGTGTGGGGCGGCAGATCAAGGGCGTGCATCTGGCGGACGAGACGCTGGCCGTGATCATGCGAATGGGGCACCCGCTGGCGGGGCGCAAGCTGGATCTGGCCGCCTATCTCAAGCAGCAGCACGTGATGGTGACGCTGCAGCCCGATCAGCCTGATCCGCTGCAGGCC
Source organism: Aquabacterium sp. (assembly GCF_004297345.1). Classification (GTDB taxonomy): domain Bacteria; phylum Pseudomonadota; class Gammaproteobacteria; order Burkholderiales; family Burkholderiaceae_C; genus Aquabacterium. Next base: position 1,883 of record NZ_SCTN01000022.1, read on the forward strand.
GTGTGGGCGGCGATGGGGCGCGGTCAGCGCGAGGTGATCCTGCGTTGCCAGCATTACTTTGCTGCGGCCAATGTGGTGGCACACAGTGACACCTTGCTGACCTTGCCCCGCACCTATGCGCAGGAATTGACGCGTGCTTTGCCGCTGCGGGTGTGCGAGCTGCCGGTACCTGTGCCGCCATTGGGGATCTGGATGTACTGGCATGCTGAGCGCGAAGCCGACCCGGTGCATGTCTGGCTGCGCGAAAGCCTGAAGCAGGGCGTGTATGTGTCCACGGGGGCGACGCGACCATAAGGGGAGTCCTGTCCATGACGATCCACTTGAACGATGCGTCTCGTGCCGATCAAGGCCAGCGTCTGGCTGTGATCGCCGAGTCGCTGTATCTGGCCAACCTGCTGGTGCTACCTGGCATCGCCTTCGGCGTCTTGCTGTGGTTGTGGCTTCAGCACAAGGACAGCGCGCCGCCCTTGGCGCGTCAGCACTTGCTGCAGGCGCTCTGGGCCAGCGTGGTCAGCGGTGTGCTGATCTTGTGCCTGTCTGTCGGGCTGGTGGCGCTGGGGGGCTGGCATCAGCCTTGGACCTGGGTGGTGGTGATCACCTACTTCGTGTGCGTGCACGGCATGTTGGTGCTGCTGGGCATGTTCGCGCTGGCCAAAGCCATGGCCGGCCAGGGCTGGCGCTATCCATTGATCGGCTTGCGCTGATTGGGTTGGTCATGCATTGCATGCATGACTTGCGATGAAAATTCATCATTTGATGCACGGCCTGAAGCGGCGTAGCATCCTTGATGTTGACCGAATGACCCACCCATCAGGAGACGAGCATGGATTTCCAGCCCAGTGAACGCGCAGCCAAAACCGCGGCCCGCGTGCGTGCCTTCATCAAGGAACACATCGAGCCTGTCGAGCAGGAGCACTGGGAAGGCATCCTGGGCCAGCGCCATGGCGGTGACTGGACGCAGTGGAAGATCCCACCTCGTGTGGAAGAGTTGAAAGCCAAGGCCAAGGCCGAAGGCTTGTGGAACCTGTTCCTGCCAGATCCTGAACTGGGCGCCGGCCTGAGCGTGCTGGAGTACGCCTTCAGCGCAGAAGAAACCGGCCGTTCGATGATGGCGCCCGAGATCTTCAACTGCAATGCGCCTGACACCGGCAACATGGAGGTGATCTGGAAGTACGGCAGCGAAGAGCAGAAGAAGCAATGGCTGACGCCGCTGCTGGCCGGCGAGATGCGCTCGGTGTTCTTCATGACAGAGCCTGATGTGGCCTCGTCGGATGCCACCAATATGGCCGCCACGGCCGTGGTCGAAGGCGACGAGATCGTGCTGAACGGCAAGAAGTGGTGGTCGTCCGGTGTGGGTGACCCGCGCTGCAAGATCGGCATCTTCATGGCTTTGACACCCAACCCAGATCTGGGTCGTCACAACCAGCACTCGATGGTGCTGGTGCCCATGGACACGCCGGGTGTCGAGATCAAGCGCATGCTGCCCGTGTTCGGCGAATACGACGAGCCCCACGGCCATGGCGAAGTGCACTTCAACAATGTGCGGGTGCCGGTGAGCAACTTCATCGCCGGGCCGGGCAAGGGCTTCGAGATCGCGCAAGGCCGATTGGGCCCTGGCCGCATCCACCACTGCATGCGCTGCATTGGCGCGGCCGAGAAGTCGCTGGAGCTGGCGATCAAGCGCGGCATCGAACGCACGGCCTTCAAGAAGCAACTGATCAACCTGGGCGGCAACCGCGAACGCATCGCCGAGGCCCGCGTGGCCATCGACCAGGCCCGCCTGCTGACGCTGCAAGCCGCCTGGAAGATCGACACGGTGGGCGTGATGGGCGCGCTGACCGATGTGTCGGCCATCAAGGTGGTGGCCCCGAGCATGCTGCAGAACGTGGTGGACTTCGCCATCCAGATGCACGGCGGCATGGGTGTGTCGCACGACGTGCCGCTGAGCGCCTTCTTCAATCAGGCGCGTAGCCTGCGTCTGGCCGACGGCCCCGATGAGGTCCACAAGGGCATGATTGCCCGCCTCGAATTGATGAAGTATGGCGTGATGAAGTAAGCGGGACTGGCATTGAGCGACAACACCAATAACAAAGGCATCGAGGACCAGGGCGGGCGCGTTCGCTCTGGTGAAGAGCTCAACACGGCCGGTGTGGACGCATGGCTGAAAGGCCATGTGCCCAGCCTGCAGGGCCAGCCTGAGATCACGCAGTTTTCTGGCGGTGCGTCCAACTGGACTTACCGCTTGAAGTACGCGGGTGGTGCGCATGGGGGCGACTTCATCCTGCGCCGCCCACCCGCTGGCACCAAGGCCAAGGGCGCGCACGACATGGGCCGGGAATACCGCGTGCAAAAGGCGTTGAAGCCCGTGTACCCGGTGGTGCCCGCCATGATCGGCCTGTGCGAGGACGAGTCCGTCACCGGCAGCGAGTTCTATGTGATGGAGCGCATCGCCGGCATCATCCCGCGCAAGAACATGCCGCGTGGGCTGAAGCTCGACGTGGCCACCACGCGCCAGCTCTGTACCAATGTGCTCGACAAGCTGGTCGAGCTGCACAAGGTCGATGCCAAGGCCACCGGCCTGGATAGCCTGGGCAAGGGCAGCGGCTATTGCCAGCGCCAGATCGAGGGCTGGAGCCAGCGCTATACCAAGGCCAAGACCTGGAACGTGCCGTCATACCAGTACGTGATGGCCTGGCTGAAGGAGCGCACGCCGCAGGACGTGGCCAACGTCGTGATCCACAACGACTGGCGCTTTGACAACGTGATCCTGGCCGAGAACGATCCCACCAAAGTGATCGGCGTGCTCGACTGGGAAATGGCCACGCTGGGTGACCCGCTGATGGACCTGGGCAATGCGCTGGCCTACTGGATCCAGGCCGATGACAACAAGCTGATGATGGCCACGCGCCGCCAGCCCACGCACCTGCCCGGCATGTTGCGCCGTGAAGAAGTGGTGGACTACTACCTGGACAAGACCGGCTACCAGCTCGATCGCCAGCGTGACTGGGCCTTCTACGAGGTCTATGGCCTGTTCCGTCTGGCCGTGATCGCGCAGCAGATCTACTACCGCTATCACCACAAGCAGACGCGCAACCCGGCCTTCAAGAACTTCTGGATCATCGTCAACTACCTGGATTGGCGCTGCAAAGGCCTGATCAAACAAGCCAAGGGCTGACAAGGACAACACACCATGGGCGCCATCTACCTTCTGCGACACGGCCAGGCTTCGTTTGGCTCCAACAACTACGACCAGCTCTCGCCCGTGGGGCACCAGCAGGCCAAGGTGCTGGGCTCGGCCTTGAAGGCACGCGGCGTCAAGCCTGATGTGCTGATCAGCGGCACGATGCAGCGCCATCAAGAGACGGCTGCGGGGGCGCTCAGTGAGTTGGGCATCGATCTGCCCTTGCAGCACCACGCGGGCGTCAACGAGTTCGACCACGAGAACGTGATCGAGGTGGCCGAGCCCCGCTATGTGGACAAGCTCGTGATGATGAGCGACATGGCCGCGTCAGGCGATCCACGCCGCACCTTCCAGAAGTTCTTTCAGGACGCGGTGGCGCGCTGGGTCGGCGGCAACCATGACGACGAGTACAACGAGCCTTGGTCAGTGTTCAAGCTGCGAGTCGTGTCGGCACTGGAGGACCTGGTCAAGGCCACGCCACCCAAAGGCAGCACGCTGGTGTTCACCTCGGGCGGCACGATCAGCGTGATCTGCGCGCACCTGCTGGGTCTCAACGACGCGCAGGCCTTCACGATCAACTGGACGCTGGCCAATGTGGGCATCACCAAGATCCAGGCCGGGCGCGATGGCCTGCACCTGATCTCGGTGAACGAACATGCGCATGTGGAGGGCACTCAGCCCTCCTTGCTGACTTATCGATGACGCGGTCGGGATCAGGCCTGTTGAGTTGCCCGACGCTGACGGCGTACGACGGCGCCCAGACCTGCCAGGCCCAAGCCCATCAAGGCCCACGCGCCGGGTTCTGGTACTGCCGAAATCTGAACGGTCGTGCTCAGAATCTGCAGATCGGCGTAACCGCAGGTGCTCTTGTTGTAAGAACAGCTTGGGTCGAAGCTGTAGATGCGTCCACCCGAATCGCTCGCCGCGGCGAAGTTGAAGTTGCTCAACAGATGGACCAGGTCGGTGTCTTTCCAGTCCTGACCGTCAGCGACCGAGTAGTTGACGAAGGTGTCATAAGCGCGCGTGGTCGAGCCCTGGCTGGAAAAACGTGCGGCGTCGTTGGCGATATGGAAGTCCAGGTAAGAGCCAACGCCCGTGGTCGACATGTTCGGTTGCCGAATGCGAATGAAGCGCGAGCCGCCATTGGATGGCGCCGTCATGGTGTCGGCAATGTTGGCATCCGCAACGGAGATGGTGGTGGTGAGGTTGCCGCCGGAGAATCGGCCGCCGATGACCTGATCCGGATGTTCGACGTAGTTGCCGGTTTCAAAGCTATAAGCCCATTCCTGGTTAGAGCTCATGGCACCTGTATCGAAGGTGTAGGTGATGTTGACGGTCTGACCGGTCTGCATGGTCGACATCACGTTGCTGGCAGCTTGCAACTGAGCCGGCGTGGCGCCGGCGTACCAGGCTGGGTCCAGTCCATCGAACATGGTGTGGACGCCTGCCAACTGACCGCTGACCGAGACGGTAACTTGATTGGCGTGGGCTGCCTGTGCGGAAATGGCCAGCGCGAGGCTGACCGCCAGTGCGCGGTATCTCATATCGAACTCCCTTTGTTTAAATGGATCCTTGAGGTGCAGATGCCGTCCGGGCATTTGTACCTTTGTTAAGGGTACTCTATCGGGTATGAGGGCGGCAACCGGATCGGTGCCGGGGTTTGACCTGAGTGAGGAAGGCCAGTGATGAAATCGACATTTGTCAGGTATTTGGGAATCGCGTTGTCATTGTTGTTGCTGGCCGTGGCTGGATCAATGGTCCTGGCTTGGGCGCCAGACCGCCCCGTGGACACGCTCAAGGCCCGTTGGGCCCCGGCGCCATCGCAGTTCGCGCCCATCATGGGCATGCAGGTGCACCTGCGTGACGAAGGCCCGCGTGACGACCCGCAACCTATCGTGCTGCTGCATGGCACCTCGGCCAGCCTGCACACCTGGGAAGGCTGGGTGGCTGCGCTCAAGGACCAGCACCGCGTCATCACGGTGGACCTGCCCGGCTTTGGCCTGACGGGCCCCGCGCCCGATGGCGACTACCACTTGCCACGCTATGCCGACTTCGTGGTCAGCGTGCTGGATCACCTGCAACTCAAGCAGGTGGTGCTGGCGGGCAACTCGCTGGGTGGTGAGATCGCGTGGATGACCGCGGTGGGCCACCCCGATCGCGTGAGCAAGCTGGTGCTGGTGGACGCTGGCGGCTATCCCTTCAAGACTGAGGGCATGCCCATTGGCTTCAAGATCGCGCGCATCCCCGCGCTCAAGCCGCTGATGACGCACATGTTGCCGCGCGGCATGATCGAATCCAGCGTGCGCAGTGTGTACGGCGACCCGTCCAAGGTGACGCCCGAACTGATCGACCGCTACTACGAGCTGACCCTGCGCGAGGGCAACCGCGAGTCACTGGCCGCACGCTTCAGCCAAAGCCCGCTGGGCGCCTATGCCGCCCAGATCAAGCAGATCAAACAGCCCACGCTGATCATCTGGGGCGGGCAGGACCACCTCATCACGCCTGACAACGCCGACAAGTTCCAACATGACATCCCGGGCAGCCGCCTGGCGGTGTTTGACAAGCTGGGCCATGTCCCGCAGGAAGAAGACCCCGCTGCCACTGTCGAGGCCTTCAAGACCTTCCTGGCGCAGCGCTGATCTATTGGCCCCTGATCACTCCTCACGCACACGACCATGTCCCAACGCAGACAAAACATCCTCATCACCGGCGCCAGCTCAGGCTTGGGCGAAGGCATGGCGCGCGAGTTTGCCGCCATGGGGCGCAATCTGGCCTTGTGCGCGCGACGGGTTGACCGGCTGGTCGAGCTCAAGGCCGAGCTGGAGGCCAAGCACCCTGGTGTGAAGGTGCTGGTGCGCTCGCTGGACGTGAACCAGCACGAGCAGGTGTTCGAGGTGTTCCGCGCCTTCAAGCAAGACCTGGGGCAGATTGACCGGGTGATAGTCAACGCGGGCCTGGGCAAGGGGCAACCGATCGGCAAGGGCCGCTTTGACGCCAACTTGCAGACGGCGCAGACCAACTTCATCGCGGCGCTGGCGCAGTGCGAAGCCGCAGTGGAGATCTTCCGGGCACAAAACAGCGGGCATCTGGTCAGCATCTCGTCGATGAGTGCGATGCGGGGGCTGCCGCGCAACCTCACCACCTATGCCGCCACCAAGGCCGGCTTGGCGGCGTTGACCGAAGGCATTCGCGCCGATCTGCTGCGCACGCCCATCAAGGTCACGACAATCTATCCGGGCTACATCGAAACGGAGCTCAGCAGCAAATCTGCCAAGACGCCGTTGATGGTGGACACGGCTTCAGGTTGCCGGGCGCTGGTGGCCGCCATCGAGCGCGAGCCGGCCAAGGCCTGCGTGCCCAGCTGGCCCTGGACGCTGGTGGGTTGGTACATGCGCAACGCACCGCTGGCGTGGATTGCCAAAATGTCCTGAGCTTCTGAAACCTTGATATTTCGTAGCTTTTTGTCACCATTTGGCACGTTTGGCTGAATTCCCTACCCTCCAACGGGGGTGCTTGAACTAGATTCACGTTCTTAGACCGACCGCCGTGGTCGGTGCACATGCAGGGCGTGACATCTGAATGGCAAATCAAGTATCCAAGGTAGTGGCGCCGTACGCGGCGTGGGGTCTGGTTCTGGCAGTGGCGAGCACGCCCGTATGGTCGCAAAGCGCAGGCGATCTGGAGGCAGCCAGGCGGCAAGCCGAGATTCTGCAGCGCCAGCAGCAAGAGCAGATCAAACGTGATCAGGACGCCTTGCAGCGTGGTGAGAAGGCGCCGGGCGGCGTCGATACCAGCAAGCTCATCCCCAAGGTGGATGCATCCAAGGCGGCAGGCAAGTGCCGCGACATCGGCGAGATCGTGATCAACGGTGCGCCACGCATGTCCTCATCGGTGCGCGAGCAGATCGACAAGCAGTTCGCCGGACATTGCCTGGGCGTGACCGAGATCGAGCAGATCCTGGGCGAGATCACCAAGGACTACGTGGTGCGCGGCTACGTCACCACGCGTGCCTACCTGCCAGCGCAGGACCTGAGCAAGGGCAAGCTGGAGATCACTGTTGTCGAGGGCACGGTCGAGAAGCTGCGCATCGAAGACAAGGGCAGCCGCAGCTTTGCGCCTGGCAACACCATTCCCGCGAAGCCGGGCGATGTGCTCAATCTGCGCGATCTGGAGCAGGGCATCGACCAGATCAACCGCCTGGCCTCCAACAAGGCGACACTGGACATTCAGCCGGGTAGCCAGGCCGGTGGCAGCGAGGTGGTGATCCGTAATGAGCCTGAACCGTTCTACCACTGGTTGTTTTCGCTGGACAACCAGGGCAGCGTGGTGACTGGCAAGAACCAGGCGGGCGTCAGCCTGTCCACAGACAGCTTGTTTGGCTTGTCGGAGTTCATGCTGTTCACGCACCGGGAGGCCATCCCGGGCGAGAAGTTAAACACCTGGTCCACCAGCGACTCGTTCCTGCTGAGCGTGCCTTACGGCTACAACACCTTCAGCTACAACGGCAGCATCTCGCGCTACGTGAGCACCATCCAGGCGCCCAGCGGCCTTGAACTCATCGCCAGTGGCGACAGCACCAGCAATGCCCTGACCTGGGACCGCGTGGTCTATCGCGATCAACGCACCCGTGCCAATGTGTCGAGCACGTACACCAACAAGGAAAGCCGCAGCTATCTGGAAGACCAGTTGCTGGGCGTGAGCAGCCGCAAGCTGACCGTGCTGGATCTGGATGGCAATGTCTCGACGAGTCTGGGGGCGGGCATCCTGGGCCTCAACGCGGGTTGGGCCGAAGGTGTGAGTTCCGCCGGCGCTTTGCGCGATATGGACAACCTGCCCTTTGAAGCGCCACGGGCTCAATTCAAGAAGCTCAAGTATGGTGCTTCCTACAACCTGCCGTTCCAATGGCTGGGCAGCGAGTGGACCCTCAATTCGTCCTTGACCGGCCAATCGGCGCGCACAACCTTGTACGGCTCCGAGCAGATGGCGATTGGCGGCATCTACTCCGTGCGCGGCTTCGTGCACAGCACCTTGGCTGGTGACAGCGGCTACTACCTGCGCAACGATTTGTCTTTGCGCCAGATGGTGTCGCTGGCAGGCGTGCAATTGCCCACGCGCTGGTATGTGGCGCTGGACATGGGGGCGGTTCGCAACCGCGTGCCTGAAGTACCGCAAGGCTCACTGGTGGGGGCCGCTTTGGGCGCGTCCTTCAGCTGGAAGGGCGCTACCTGGGACATCTTTGGTTCTTGCCCTGTGGCCAGACCCGAGCACCTGGACGGCGAACCTTGCCAGACCTGGTTCCGCCTGAGCTTCGCGATCTGATCGATCGTTCCCTTCTCCGCATTCGAAAGTAGTCGCCATGAACGGACACGCTTCCCTCAATCGCAGCTTTACCCTTGTCTGGAGCGATGCGCTGCAGACCTATGTTGTCGCCCCTGAAACAGCCCGCCGCCGCAGCAAGCGCTCGGGTGCGTCGCTCAAGCCGCTGGTTCAAGCTGCCGTGCTGGCTGTGGCTGCCCTGGGTGCCATGCCGGATGCGCAAGCACAGGTCAAATCTGCCACGACCGTGGTGCCGACTGGCGGCAATGCCAATGCCTATATCTCGCCCAACGGCGTGCCTGTGGTCAACATCAACACGGCCAATGCGGCGGGCATCTCGCACAACCAGTTCACGCGCTATGACGTTGAAATCAACGGCATGGTGCTCAACAACGGCAATACCAGCCAGGTGGCACGCCAGTCGCAGCTGGCCGGCCAGGTGATGGCCAACGTGAACTTGAGCAACGAGGCGCGCGTCATCCTCAACGAGGTGGTATCGACTCGCCGCAGTACCTTGGCTGGCTTCACTGAAGTGGTGGGCGGCAAGGCTGATGTGATCGTGGCCAACCCCAATGGCATCACCTGCACGGGTTGCGGCTTCATCAACACGGACCGCGTGACCTTGACAACCGGTACGCCCAATATGGCGGCCGACGGCAACCTCAATGGCTTCACGGTCAACCGTGGTGACATCCTGGTCAATGGTTCAGGCTTCAACGCCAGTGCACAGCAGGTGCTGGACCTGGTGGCTCGTTCAGTGAAGGTGGATGGGCAGATCAACGTGCCGGATCTGGGCATCGTCACGGGCGCCAATGTCTGGAGCTATGACACGCGCAACGTGACGGGCAGCGCCACGGCCACCGGCACGGTGCCCGGTTATGCGATTGACTCTACCGCTGTGGGCGGCATGTACGCGGGCCGCATCCGCCTGGTGGCCACCGAGGCTGGCGTGGGCGTGCGCATGCTGGGCGAGGCTGCGGCTTCTGCCGATGACTTCACGTTGAATTCCGCCGGCAAGGTTGATATCCGCAGCAAGTTGTCGGCTCAGCGTGACCTGAGTGTCACCAGCACGATGACCGGCGGTGATGCGGTGAGCCTGACCGATGCAAGCCTTTCTGCTCGGCGCGACCTGGCCCTGACGGCCACCTCGGGTGGCGCCACACTCAACGGCAGTGCATTGGTGGCCACCAATGACCTCAGCCTGACGTTGGGCAGCTTGAGCGATACGGCCTCCGGCACGGTATTCGATGACAACAACAAGCGCTACGCAGGCCATGCGCTGAACATCAACGTCACGCAGGCTGCCAGCCTGGACGGCACAAGCTGGGGCACGGGTGGTGCCTTGAGCGCCACGATGGGCAGCTTGTCCGTCGGGTCTTCGGGTGCCACGCTGTATGCGGCAGATACCTTGTCGCTGACCGCCACAACGGGCAACCTGTCGCTGGCCACCGCAGCCGTGGTGGCCACGAATGACCTCAGCCTGACGGCCACATCGGGTGCCATCAGCACCGCAGCGGGTGCAGGCCAAGGCATTCAGAGCAGCCATGGCAACATCGCGTTGACATCGGCCACCGGCATGACCAATGCGGGCGTGATCACCGCCGATGCGGGCAACGTCACGGCGCGCCTGAATGGCACCGTGACCAACAGCGGCACCATCTTCGCGCATGCCACGCTGGACATGGCCGATCGCAGTGGCAGCACCACCGAAAGCGTGAGCAACAGTGGAACCTTGCTGGCTGACGGGTACCTGAGCCTTTTGGCCTCGACGTTGACCAACACGGGCGGCATGCAGGGCACCACGGGCAGCCTGGTTGCGGCCTCTTCGTTCAACAACAGTGGGTTGTTCGTGGCATCGGGCACGCCGGGCCATTCGGGCATTGTCACAGCGGGCTCGTTGACCAACAGCGGGACGATTCAGTCCGCAGAGGACTTGTCCCTTGCCATCGCCCTCAGTCTCAACAACAGCGGCAAGCTGCTGGCCGATCATGACCTGAGCATCGCCAACGGCTCGGCATCCGCCAGCCTGAGCAACACCAGCAGCGGTGTGATCCAGGCGACCAATGCGCTGTCCGTGACGGGTAGCCAAACGGCGTTCAGCACGCAGGCCGGTGTGCTGCTGGGCCATACGGCCACCTTGAACATCGCCAGCCTGAACAACAGCGGTACGCTGCAGTCTGACACCACCATGGGCCTGACCACCAGCGGTGCGGTGAGCAACAGCGGCACCGTGCTGGCCAAGACATCCCTGACACTGGCGGGTGCCAGCCTGAGCAACAGTGGCTGGCTGGAATCCGATACCACGATGGGCTTGAGCCTCACCGGCGCCTTGACCAATACCAGCGCCGGCCACATCCTGGCCAAGACCACGCAGTCGCTCACGGCGGGCAGCCTGAGCAACGATGGCGCGATCCAGGCCGATGGTGCACAGACCGTGAACATCAGTGGCGCGGCCACGAATACCGGCACGATCCTGGCGCAAAGCACGCAGAGCTGGATCTCTACCAGCCTGAACAACAGCGGCACACTGGAAGCCGATGCCGCGCAGACCATGACTGTCAGCGGCGCGGTGACCAACAGCGGCACGCTGCTGGCCAACACCACGCAAACGGCCAGCCTGGGCAGCCTCAACAACAGCGGCACCTGGGAGGCCGATGACGGCACAGGCTTGACCGTGAGCGGGGCCATCACCAATTCCGGCAAGCTGATTGCCTCGGCCACGACCGGCCACAACGGCAGCATCACGGCAGCGACCTTGAGCAACACGTCCACAGGCACGATCCAGGCCGCGCAGAACCTGTCGATCAGCTTGAGCGGTGCCACCCTGAGCAACGCGGGCAAGATTCTGGCCGCCAACGACCTGAGCGTGACATCGACCGGAAGCGGCCTCACACTGAGCAACCTCAATGGTGGCTACCTGCAATCGGGCACCAGTTCGGGCGATACGCTGACCTTGTCTGGCAACGGCTTTGTGCTCGACAACCAGGCCGGCTCGCGCCTGTTGGGCGACCAGCTGTTGCTGACCCTGGCCTCGTTGACCAACGCGGGCATCGTGCAAGGTGGCACCGCCGCCAGCACGGTGAGCGTGAGCGGGACGTTGAACAACAGCGGCACCATGACCTTGTCGACCAGCAATGCAGGCAGCGGTACCGTGACGGCCGATACGGTGACCAACAGCGGCACGCTGCAATCGCAAGGCGCGATGGCGCTGAACATCGCCACAACGCTGACCAACAGCGGCACCACCTTGGCCGTGGGCAACGTGACAGTGCGCGGCACGGATGGCAGCTATGCCATCAACAACACCGGCTTGATGGAATCGCGTGCGGCACTGGACCTCAAGGGCCAAAGCGCAGGCAATGGCGTGACCATCTCGGTGGGCGGCAGCGGTGTGCTCAAGGGCGCCACGATGGCCATGAACACCAGTGGCCTGACCATTGCCAACGGCGGCATGGTCAACAGCACAGGCACCATGGCTTTGACGCTGGGTAGCCTGAGCATGGGTGGCACGACCTCGCGCATCGTGGCTGGCACGGGCTCCTCCACCATCGGCATCAACAACAGCTTCACCAACCCGGGCGCCATTTATGCGCAAGGCAACCTGACGCTGACGGCCAACAGCATCAACAACAGCAGCACGGGTGGCATAGCCGCCAGCGGCAACCTCACGACACAGGCCACAGCGGGCGACTTCGATAACTACGGTGCTTTGTACGCAGGCGGCACGCTGACGGCATCGTCCTCCAGCACCTTCACCAACCGCGGTACCAGTTCGGCTGCACAAGGCACGATCGATGCGGGTGGCGCCATCAGCATCAGTGCGCCCACGTTCGTCAACAGCAGCACGATCAATGGTAGTGGCAACATCACCATCTCGGCGAGTACGTTCCACAACGATGTGGCAGGTGGCGATACACGCCATTGGGTGACGGTGAGCGATTCGGGCGATGTCTATGACCGCACCGACAGCTGGTACGACTTCCCGGATGATTACGCGCGCGAATACTGGTATCACACACGCCGGATCGAGCAGCAGTTCACTGGTTCGGCTCCGTCGTTCAAGCCGCAGATCCTCGGCGGCCAGACCGTGACGATCCAGAACTTCAACACCGGTACCAATGTGGGCGGTGTGATCTCAGGCAACACGCTGACCTTGTCGGGCAATGGCGGTGGCAGCACCTTCACCAACAACGACCTGTCGCTGAACTACATCACGTATCGACACGACTGGAACTACTACACGCACTGGATCGCACTGGGCCCGGCCACGTATGACGACCACGTGTTGAACGACAACGCCGAAGTGCAGACGGGTGCAGGCCAGGTCAGCAACATTGGTGCGGGCATCTATGCCAATACATTGAATGCCGGCGGCTTTGCCTTGACGAATCTCGGCTCGGCCTACAGTGCATCGGTCAACAGTCGCAGCACCAGTGGCGCGTCTGGCGGCAGCATGAGCAGCAGTGCTACGGGTACGTCCAGCACAACTGGTTCGAACAGCTTGACGGGTGGTAACGGCGTGGGCGGGAGGACGCCGACCCCAGCTGACAACCCGCTTGTTTTCCCCGGGTTGAACCTGACGCTGCCAAGCAATCCCAATGGATTCTTCGTCGTGTCGCACAACCCGAATGCGCACTTCCTGGTCGAGACCAACCCTTTGTTTGCGGTCGGCTCGAACTTTGTGGGTTCCAACTACCTGGCCGAGCGCTATGGCTTCAACCCGGATACGGTTGAGAAGCGTCTGGGTGATTCGAACTACGAGGCATATCTGGTTCGCGAGCAGTTGATCAAGCAGACAGGCAACAACATCATCGCAGGCCAGGCGAACGAAGCCGACCAGATGAAGAGCCTGATGGACAACGCCGTCACGCAAGGCAAGCAACTGGGCCTGACCTGGGGCCAGCCGCTGTCTGCTGCGCAGATCGGCAACATCAAGGAAGACATGGTCTGGATGGTGGAAACCACGGTCGCTGGTCAGAAGGTGCTGGCCCCCGTGGTCTACCTGTCTGCCGCCACCAAGGCGTCGATTGAGACCGGCGCCGTGATCTCGGCCAAGGATGCCAATCTCAACCTGACTTCGTTGACCAACACGGGCGGCACGATCAGCGGCAGCAACTCGCTGAACATCACCTCGCAGGGTGATATCACCAACCTGAGCGGCACGATCAAGGGCGGTGATGTCAACCTGAGCTCGACGAAGGGTAGCATCCGCAACGAAACCGTGGCGACCACCACGGGCGGTGACAAGTACCAGAACACGGTGATCGGCAAGACAGCCACGATCACGGCCACCAAGGGCCTGACGCTGGATGCCGCCAAGGACATCACCGTCAAGGGTGGCCAGGTGGCTGCCGGTGGTGATGCTTCGCTGTCCGCAGGTGGCAATGTCACCTTCGACACCATCGAGAACAAGAAGGCCAATACCACCTCGTCGTCGTCATCCAATGGCCTGACATCGAGCGTGACCACCACCACGGTGGCCACGACCGAGCAGATCAAGTCGGGCTTGACCACGGGCGGCAACCTCAGCATCAAGTCCAAGAACGACATCACCCTGGCGGGCACGGATGTGAACGCTGGCGGCAATGCGAACCTGGATGCGGGTGGCAGCGTCAACCTGCTGGCGCGTGCCAACAGCACCAAGACCACGTCGAGTACGACCACCTCAGGTCTGGGTGTGGGTGGTGGCCTGGTGGGCAGCCAGACGACGG
>NZ_SCTN01000583.1 GCF_004297345.1 Aquabacterium sp.
CAGGTCCACCCCGAGACTGCCACCAAGGCCATCCTCCAGCGCATTGACTCCATGAGCCAGCAGGCGGGGGGCAAGCCTGAACTGTTCGATGTCTTTGATGCTCCCAATGCTGATGGGCGCACCTTGCGAATGCTGGCCCCGGACCTGTCCGAAGCTATCGACGCACACAAGCACCAAGCCATGGCTATGCGTGACCAGCGCATCCATGAGGCCACCGAGGGGAACCGCTACACCACCCGCGTCCAACTGGACAAGATGGTCGATGACACCCCCGATAAAGTCACTGAGGGCTTTGTGCGTGACTACGTGGGCAAGAACAGTTTGTCCGCCGAACAAGGGGCCGCCTATGTGAAGCAGGCGCGTGAGAACCTAGCCAAGAAGGCCCTCCAGAATGAAGCCCTGAGCGCCTACGATGCGGGCATGTTGGGCCGCTATGAGCCCGAGGTGCAGAAGAAGGTCCTAGAGGTCAAGCTGGGGCCAGCCATCACGGCTGCATGGCGTGTCTTCGCTGACGGTGCCAACGTGCCCGAGGCTGAACGCCAAAGCACCATCCAGGGCCTGTCTGAGCAGATCATGCAGGCTCACTCCAAGTCCCGTGCGTCCATCCCTGTGGAGGCCCTGACTCGACTGGTGGGCACCTCAGTGACCTCCATGCCGGATGCCAAGGGTCCCTCCTCGGGGTTCCTGGCTTCGGCTGCCCTGTACCGTGCCCTGTCTGGTGCTCCCCAGTACCGTGATATGTACTTCAAGGGTGAAGCTGATGACATCCTGCGGGCCTACAACTCCCAGACCTATGACTTCGGCAGGGACCCCAACACGGCCTACCAGACTGCCTACCTTGCGAACTCCCCGGAGGCCAAGGCAGCAGCAGAGAAGAAGCTCAAGGACCCGAACTTCGCCAAGGAGGTAGAGGAGACGGCACGCAAGGCAGTGTCAGGGTCCACATGGCTGCGCCTCTGGGGCGGTGCCCTGGGCATGAATGGGCGCCCACAGAATGACTATCAGGTGGGCGACTGGATCACCCAGAAGGCCCGAGAGCTGAAGCGCACAAGCCCTTACCTCAGTGACGATGATGTGCTGGCCAAGGTGGAGACGATGGCCCGGGATAACTGGGTTATGGATGCCACCTCCAGGCATGCTGTCCGTGTCCCCTCGGGGCAAGGCTCAGAGCGCACGGGGGACGCCTTCACGGACCTCACCAACACCATCACCAAGGACCAGCAGGCCAAGGGGTCCTTCCCCCTTGGCTCTGCCATCCGCTACTTCCCGGTAGGCGATACCGGCATGTATCTGGTGAAGGTGGTCAATGGGAGCGCAGAGCGGACCATTGATACCGTGTCCATTCAGGATGTCACCCGCCGATACGACATCAAGACCAACCTCCAGCCCGAGGAAGCCAAGCAGCTCCATACATTCATCATGGATGCCCGCAAGGCTGCCCAGGAAGGTGGAACTGTCGGGATGATTGACCCTGTGCTACTCCGCAAGGGCCAGACCTCGGGGTTCATCTCCAGCACGGACATGGGCCTCATTGATGTGCTCCAGCACAAGGCAGCCATGGGCAAGCTCATGGGCGGCCCTTCGATTGACCTGGGCACACCCACCAATGGCAACACCTTGGAGGTGAGCCGGGGCAGTGTCCGAGTGGACCCCAAGCTGACCGCAAGGACAGCGATGGGCCTCGCCTTCGGGGATGACTCAGGCAGCGTCCCCAGCGCTGACCATGTGAAGCTGGCGGCATCCCTGGCCACTGTCCGTGAGGGCGTGGTCTTGACTGCCTACAGTGACCCCGCCCGTGGTGCTGGCCTGAACATCGGTGCAGGCTACAACCTCAAGGGCAACGCCTCGACCATCACGGCTGACCTCCAGGCTGTGGGAGTGCCCGCTAACCGCATCGAGGACATCAAGGCGGGTAAGGCTGCCCTCACCCCTGAGCAGGCCAAGCGGCTGACCCAGCTCACCATGCAAAGGGTGGACGCCCAGGTCAAGAAGGTGGCCGAGGGTGTGAAGCCTGGGCTGTGGGACACCCTGAGCGCACCACAGAAGGCAGTCATGCTGGACGTGGCCTATCAGACAGGTGATGCGGGTCAATACCGCAAGGCCTGGGCAGCGCTGGCCAAGGGCGACACACAGGCGTTCAAGTCTGAGCTGAAGACCTACTTCACCAACCAGCAGGGGCAACGCACCGAGGACTCCCGCGCCTTGGACCTCCGCGCCTCCCTCCTCCAAGGCCTCCCCGCTTGGAAGGCACGCCTCACGGTGGCCTCCAAGTAACCGCACCCTGAACGCCCGGGTCATGCCGTGAGGCAGCACCCGGGGCTCATCCCCAAGCACGCACCCACAGCCCTACCCTGGGGCTTGGTGGGGCTGCGCCCTTTTCACTCAACAGAAGCACAACGACATGCAACACCCCAGCACGACCAACGACGCACCCGCGCTCGATCACGAGCAAGCCCAGGCGGACACCTCCGATGCGGAAGCCCTGAGGGCCATCCTGCGCGAGGAACTGATCAACCCGTGGGGCCTTCCCCCAGAGGAGACACCGCAATGAACACGGCCCAAGGTAAATCACGAACCATGACACACCAACACGCAGAGCCCGCAGTGATGCGGACCATCCCCATCCCCGTGAGTGCCTTCAACCATGTGAAGGACACCCAACGCAAGCAAGAGGCAGCCACCGGCGTCCGTCCGTCCCTGAATGAGACCTTCGCCCTACTGATCCTCGACCACCAACGACTAACCGCAATCAACGAGCAACGCCACCATGTCCCAGCCCTTATGCGGCCACGCTGAGCACCCAAGCTCATGCGTGCGCCTGCCACACCTGACCCCAGCCCAGGCAAGGGCGCGGCAAGACTTCGACATTGAAAGATGCCTAGCGGCACTGTCCTCGCTATCAGCACAATCCACTCGGGGAGCCGCAGGCATACGGCTGCGACACCACCTCACAGCCACCATGTCCGAGGACGATTTGAGGGGGCTTGCCAAGGAGACATTGGGAGCTGTACGCATCAGGGCTCCATACCTCGATGCCCTGCGCGTGGTCCTTGGCAATCAGGCCGAAGCTGACCGAAGGGGCCACACGTTGGAGATGAACATCCGTACAGACTTCGCCACTGAGCGAGTGATGCGGAACATCATCGACCAGATGCAGAAAGCAGGCATTACCGAAGGCAGGCCGGTGGAGCTAGGCAGCAACCGGGTACAGGTGGTGCAGTGCTATCAACCCCCACACATCCCGCCCGCTGCATTGCCATCCCGGGCCTGCCGCATGGAGGACATCCCGATTGAAGAGGTGCCGTATTGACCAACTTCCTTAACGTCACAGTAATAGGGTGCACATTGGGTTGCCTCCTCCGTTTGAAACCTCGGTTCACACCATTGGCTGGCCACTGTCCCGTCCACGGGCTGCCTGACGGCGGCACCAAGGAGGTGATGACACCACAGACCAGCAACAGAGGGGCAATTCATCCCCAGGATGACGGAAGCACAACCATGGACCACACCACTGCCGTGGGCACACCCATGGGCCACCTTCCGGCTGGCCTGGGGCTGCACTCAGACCATGACCATGTAAGTGCTTCGCACACAGACCACAGAACAGGGTTCCCTGACTGGGTACAACATCCTTGGTCAATCCTGTCATGGGTGGTCTTGGTCAGTCACCTACCCTGGTGGCTGCCCCTGATATGGGAAGGAACACCATGAGCGAAGCCAGTTACCTGGGCAATCTCATGGGCAACCTTCCGTCATCCAGGGGTAGTGGCCCGCCCATGACAAGGACCGAAGCGAAAGCGCAAGGTCTGAAGGTCTACCCATCTCAGTACCACTGCAGCAGGTCTGCAAAGCATGGTGCCCTCAGACTGGTGTCATCAAACAAGTGTGTCCAGTGTGACGAGCTGGAGCGCAGCATTGAGAAGGACCTCCGGGCCAAGTTCATGGACAAGCTCAAGGCAGAGGCCGAGAGGAAGGCCCTCAAGAAGGTGTCAGTGATCCTCGCGGATGCCCACAAGCAAGCCGCAGACATCATCAAGGCAGCCCAGAAAGAGGCCATGGACAGAGCCAAGATGCTGGAGAAGGCCAAGGCCACCAGAGAAGCAAGGAAGGCTCAAGCAGCCGCCAGCCAAGCTGGGGCACCCAAGGTGGAGGTGGTCACACAGCCCGAAGGGCCACAGGCCATTGAGGTGCCGCCGTGGGATGAGCCTTCGACAGAAGCGCAGGAAGGCCCACAGATGGCCACAGATGGCGATGGTCTGACAGATCAAGGGGGCTGGTGCCCCGCAGATGACGGGCCGCCCTGGTAGGTCTATGGTGGGCCCCTGTGTGGGCCTGCCTGTGGCCTCACGCGTGTGCCCGTGCATGCATCTGTTTTTTCGTCCCCACTCCAGACTGCTTGCGGAGGGCAGTACTTAGGCCCAACGGATAGGGGC
>NZ_SCTN01000212.1 GCF_004297345.1 Aquabacterium sp.
GCTGCTCTACCGTTTTGACCGCACCATTGAGATACAGCGCGCCATCAGGGTGCACCTGGATGATCAGCAACTCGTGCTTTTCCGTTGAAGGCTTGTTGCTGGGCTTGGGCATGCTGATGGACAGCCCCTGCACAGAAGCAGTCGTCATCAGGATGAACACGACCAGCAGCACATAAGCCAGGTCCAGCATGGGCGTGACGTTGATCGTGTCGTACGGTTTGGCGTCGTCTTGAACTTGCATGACTCATCCTTCGCGCCTTATTGAGCGCGTTTGGTCACCAGACCGATTTCAGTGATGTCCAGCTTCTTGGCCACTTCCAGCACTTCCATGACCTTGTCGTACTGGGCCACTTCATCGGCCTTGAGCACCACAGGCAAGTTGGGGTTGGCCGCCTTGTATTGCGCCAGATTCGTCTTGAGCTGATCGATGGTCACCGGATAGGCATCAAGGTAGATCGAGCCATCGGCCGTGATGGTGATGCCGCGTGTCTGGGGCTTGGCCAGGTTGTTGGCCGCCTGCGTGACCGGCGACTTCACTTTGACGCCCTGCACAGACGCAGTCGTCATGATGATGAAGGTGACCAGCAGCACGTACGCGAGATCCAGCATCGGGGTGATGTTGATGTCGTCGTACGGCTGATTGTCGGCTTTGACGTCGCCTGCCATGTGCGCTCCGATCGGTCAGTTGGCGGCGTAGATCAGCGTGCGCCGTAGTTCTCGGCCACACGGGTCACGAACTCGTCCACGAAGATCTGCATGTCGGCAGAGATGTTCTTGATGCGCGAGGCCAGGTAGTTGTAGCCAAACAAGGCGGGAATGGCCACACCCAGCCCGGCCACAGTGGCCAGCAAGGCCGCAGCGATACCAGGAGCGATGGCGTTCACGTTGACGTCGCCAGCAGCAGCAATGGCGGCGAAGGTGATCATCACGCCCACCACGGTACCCAGCAGCCCCAGGAAGGGCCCACCGGAAATGGCGATCGTGAGCAACACCATGCGTGAGTTCAGTTGGTGGTTCTCACGAACCAGGTCGGCATCGATGGAGGCCTTCACCGCGTCAATCGACGCGCCACTCAGAGGCAGCGAGCCAGCTTCACCCGTCTTGCGCTTGGCCAGCTCACGCACACCGGCTTGGTACAGACGAAACAACGATGAATGCGGATGCACGCCGCCCTTTTCCAGATGCAGCATGTTGTCCGTGGCTTCACGAAAGCGCACCAGAAAGTCTCTGTTGTCCTTGTCAGCCTTACCCACGAACAGGGCCTTGGTGATCATCACCCACACGGCCACCACGAACATCACGGCCAGAATGGCGATCACGGCTTTGGCGTCTGGCGTGAGGCTCTTGATGAGGATGCCCATATAGCCCTCATCGCCACCTTCGCTACCAGCGGAATCTTCGCTTTCCGTCACGCTGGCGATCAGCTTGGCATCACCGGCTTGAGCGGCCTGGGCCAGCTTGACCCAGTCCGCACTGCGCACGGTCGAGGCCACTTGCACTTCATCGATGAGGCCAGTGAAGCCGTCGCCCACCTTGACGCCGCCTTCGATCGCTGCACCAGCACCAGCATCCACCTGAGCGGTCTGTGCACCGTTCACATACAAGGTCAGCTTGCCCGAGCCATAAGTCAGCGCCACGTAAGACCAGGTGGACGCTGCCACGGCACCGCCATCAGCCGACGCGGTGCCCAGCTTGGCGATCAACTTGCCGCCATCCAGATTCAATTGCAGCGCGCCTTGGCTGTAAAGACTGCCTTGCGCGGCTGTAGGCTTGATCCACATGCTCACGGAGTAAGGGCCACCGGCGGGCGCCTTGATCTTGTCCGATCCAGACCAACTCAGGCCGGTGCCGGCCAGTTTGGCGCTGCCAGCCAGCATGCCGTTGGCTTCAATGCCCACAGCGGCTGCGGCCTTCATGGCGCCCGTGTGGTCCACGCTGATGCCATCCTTTTCGCCAAAGTGAAAGGCGGCCAGCGTGGCGACATCAAACACGGCAGAAGCGGGTGCGGCCTCGGCAGCGGCCTTCTCGTTGCCTGCGTAGGCGTAGACCACGTTCTTGTCGCTGCCAGGTACCACATTGGGTACCTGCACCCACACCAGTGCGAGTTCGTTGGTGCTGTCATACCGTTCGACCACGTACTTCAGCGGGGTCTTGTCGTCCGCAGCAACGAAGCGCAGATCCGATCCATCCGGTTTGGCCGACAGGAAATCGAAGTTGCCCGAATGCAGGCGCACCGGCACGGCCACGCCGCTCAGGGCATCCTTGGTTTCAACACCTGCAGCAGACGTGTTGATCGTCACTTTCGTGCGGTGTTTCCAATCGCCGTTCCACCAGGCATGGGCGGTTGTGGGCAGCAATGCACCGCCCAACAAGGCGATCGACAAGGCGGATAAAGCTTTGCGCATGGCAATTCCTAAAGATGAATCAAGCTAGAAAAATGTCTGAACGATGTAAGCAGGTGCGCGCCGCATGATCTACACGGCATGTGACTGGCTTGTGAAAATTGAAGAAGCCCCCGATCAAACCCGTAGATCGGGGGCTTCCAAGGAGGGCGATCAGCCCTCGCTGCCCGAGCCGAAGCCCAGGAAGTCCAGCAGGATGTTGCGTTTCTTGCGCTTCCTGGATTTGGCGTCGTCGTTGTCCGCCGCATCCTTCGCACCCGCAGCTGTGGGCTGATTGGGTGTGGGCGCTGCCATGGCCGTGTTCACGGGTGCTGCCGCTGGTGCGCCGGCAATGCTGGGAGCCTGGATGTTGTCCGCGCCACGCACGACCGTGGCCGCCAGCTCCAGGCCACCGCCGGCGCTGATGCCGGCATCACCTGCGTTGATCTCGCCCTTGGGGGCGGCGATGCGAGCCTTGCCGCTGGAGGCGATGCCGCTGCCAGAAATCGCCGCAGTCACGTCAGCCTGCAAGATGCCATTTGCATCCAGATAGAAAACCGGCGAAGCTGCGGCCGTCACGGTCTTGCCTCCGCGGCCCGCGTCCACGTTGCCGGTAGACGACCACAGCAATTCATCACCATTGCCGACAGTGAACACGCGGGACTGGTTCACAAGGATGTCGTCGCGTGCCACCACAGCCAGATTGCCTCCACCCGCTGTGATCAGGCCCAAGTCACTGGCCGACTTATCCTTCGAACTGGCCGACGTCAACTGCCCCACGTTGATGCCGCCCGATGGAGCAAACACCTTGATCTCGCTGCCTTGCTGCGTTTGAACCGTGCTGGAACCCATCTGCAGATCGGCATGCCTGACCGAGGCTGTCGGGAACATTGCATCCAGTGCGTTATAGGCATCCAGATAAGCTTCGGTCTTGGCGCTTCCCGTCAGGCTGGCCGCCTTGGACACGGCAAGGTTCATTTCATTGACCAGTACCTTCGTGCTGAACAGCAACTGCTCTTCAGGGCGAAGATTCATGAACTGCTGCGTGGCTTCGCCTACCGACACCAAGCTGCCTGTGCGCTGCTTCATGAAGCTGACCAGCTCATCCGAATACGGATCGCGCTTGCTGGCGGCCATGCTCAGCGCTGTACTCAGTTGCGCATCTTTCGGAACCTTGGCAGACCAGGCAGAGGCAAGCAACATACCCACCATGGGCGACTTGTCACGGTCAGACAGCGCGTTGAACTGCGTGATCGCTTCCGGCAAAGTCAAAGCGGGGTTGTCGCGATGCTGCATGAAAGTCAGCACACGCTGCTGGAATGCGGTGTCACCCACCAGGCCTTTGGCACGATCCAATTGATCAGCCACACTCAAGGCGGAGAAGGACCGAGCCACATCACTGCCCAGCGTCGGCATGGCCTGCCCTTGATCTGCTGCCTTGATTTGCGCATACAGATCGGCTGCGAAGTCACCCACGCCCGCGCCCCCCAACAACTCGAAATAGGCATTCGTTGACGAGGTGATGTCGCCCTTGGCAAAGGAGACGCCTGTCAATACCGTGATGTTGGCGCTACCCGAGGGCAGTTCGGCATTCACGCGGTTGCCCTGCGCCCTGAGGCCATGGCTTTGGTTCAGGTTGATGCCGCGCCCAGCGACGATCACAGCATCTCCAGGGCCGTAAAAGTCGATGCCATATCCGTTGGTCTTGACAAGATTGATGTCGCGCCCCGCCTGCACCAGCGTCAAGGCGTTCTCACCCTGTTGCTGGACACGGATGCCGCTATCGGTGCTCTCCGCCTGGATGTCGCCACCGGCGATCAACCTCAAAGGCTGCTTGCTGTCAATGCGACCGTAGGTGACATCCCCGCTCTGAGCAACCAATCGCATCGGTGCGTTGACATTGCCACCGATCAATTGAGAAGAAGCCTGGCTATCTCTGTCCAGACTGTTTGCCAAAATGGTCAATCCAGCAGGCACGGCATGTGGGCGTGCTGCGAGCTCATCTGAACCCAACTGAATCGCTGAACGCACATACAGCGAATTGCCCGCTATGGCGGACATGCTGACCGCCTGAAGGTTGACGCCAACGCCGTCAGACGTGGGCGTGACCGCACCCAACTGGTACAGGTTGCCACTTGATGCAGAACTCACCAAGGAGACGCTACCTGTGCCAGCCTGCCATGAGGCCAATGCAGGCAACAACTGAGGGAAGCTCAAGCCCATCGTGATGCGAGTGATATCCGGTCGAGAATAGGACACATCAGCAGGAAGACCGTCCACCAACAAGCCATCCAACTGCTCGTCGTAAGAGGTGCTGAATTTATAGCGAGTGACGTCATTGCCCGTCAAGGTCAAGTCACCCGCTATGGCTGCAACATTCAGCGATGCCGACGGTGCCATTCCCAGCACGGCGTCGTTGGCGCTCTGCGCGCCTGGCATGGCACTCTTCACCAGCGCAGCCTGGGTTACAGCGCCTATGGTCAGGTCGTTTCGAGCCAATACCTTGGTCTGGCCATTGCCATACATCACGACTGTGTCGTTCGGCGTCACAACGCGCTTGGCATAGAGCGAACTGTCACTGGATGTTTGTGACGTCAGGCTTCGGCCCGCCTGCACCGAAATATCGTCCGCAGCAAATACCTGACCACCAACCACGTCACGCCCTGCAACCACGCTGACGCTACCTCCACCATAGCGAACCTGCGATTTGCTGGAAGCGCTGCCACTGGCTGCGGCCGAAGCACTGACGTTCCATGTATCACGCCCAGCCTGGATGGCCACGTTCCCGCCGCCAAAGGTAGCAAACCCTTGCTGGAAGATATCGAAGCGGCTCCACCAGCTCACCGAGTCAGATGAATCCTTGGTTCGCCACCACCAATCCGTCACGTATTGTTGAGCAGCGACGCTGGGGTTGTTGCTCTTTGAAATGTCGGACGTCTGGATCACATCCCGACCAGCCTCCACCCGCACCGATCCACCACCCATCGTGAATGGATCCTGATTCAGATAAGAAATTTTGTGGGCATAGTTACCATCGTCATCAGGTGGTACGGAATAGTCCACTGAATCAATGCGTGCCTGTATCGTGGCCGAGAAGTCCCCCATTTCAGGCAATTCAAGCGAAGCCCCGGCCGGCGCATTGCGGCCAGTTGTATAGACCACAGCCAGCGGATTCACCAGGTTGACATCGCGCGTGGCACTCACGGTGATATCGCCGGTCGTTGTGCGAACCAGGACATCCCTTGCCGAATCACCCATGCCATCGCCGATGATCACATCACCATTGCTTGTGCCTGCACGGGTAGCCAGTACTTTTGCCGCCTTCAGATCGGCGCCGCCCACCAACGTGATGTCGCCCGCTTGCGTATCCTGGATGAAGTCGTGCCTCGACACCATCGTGGTATCGCGCGTGATTTGATCAAGGAAGCCATCGCTGATGCTGGCCTTGACATTCAGGTCGCCACCAGCGCGCAGCGTGAGGTTGACCGGTGCAGCAGCCAACACGTTGCCCGTACCCTGGCGCCAATCAAAGAGGTTGATATCCGTATCCAGCGTGAGATCGCCTGCAGACTGGATCTCGATCCCTGCCCGCACATCTGTCCTATCCTGCAACAGGGCCTGGTCACCTTTCAGACGCTGGACAATGAGGCTCGCCTTGCTGGCCCCCAACGAGGCATCGAACAAGTCAGACACGGCCAACTTGGCCTGGTCCACCACGTCCTGATCAACCCAGGCCACGGACCCTGTCAAGGTGGCAGGAATGGCTTTGAAAGCCTCGACGGACAGTGACCTCAAACCCGAGAAGTTCGTCTTGACCGCCGAGTTGTCCGCCAGCCAGGCTTCCGTCCGGGCACGCAACTTGACGCGACCGTCTTTCGCCCCATTCAAGCCGCTGGTATCGATGGAGCCGCCCAACAACTTCACCGTTCCCAAGGAGCCATCGGCACGCGTCATGCCGGCCGATGACAACGCCACCACGCCCCCCAGAGTTTCGACCGCCTTGTTGCCTGCGTCGGCATGAGCTTCGATCCTGGCTGATTCCAGAACGTTCACGTTGCCACCGGCCGCGACACGGATGAGGCCGCCACTCTGGCTTGTTGCCTGCAACAGGCCGTTGACGTTG
>NZ_SCTN01000213.1 GCF_004297345.1 Aquabacterium sp.
GCGCATCTCGGGCGGCTTGTCGCTGATCGGAGCAGTGGTGGCCGAGTTCGTGGCAGGCACGGGCGGCACCGGCACAGGGCTGGCCTATCAAATCCTGCAATCGGGCTACCAGCTCGACATTCCCCGCATGTTCGCGGCGCTGGTCTTGATCTCGTTGACGGGGATCGCGGTGTTTGCTTCTCTGGCTGCGCTGTCGCGCTGGGCGCTGGGCGGCTGGCATGAAAGCGAGATGCGCTGAGCATCAGGCCAGGCAGCGCGGAACGCCCCGCCATGTCACACCGGCATCAGCCCCAATAACCCCACAAATTTGTCAGGCAAATACGAGACGCCATCGTTTTAAGACGACTGGTCATATTATTTACTCATGGCTCGCACCGCAGACAAAACAGACATCCCCCGACGCTTGTGTGAAGCGGGCTACGCCCTCTTCAACCAGCTCGGCTACAACGCCACCGGGATCCAGCAGATCACGGACAAGGCGGGCGTGCCCAAAGGCTCCTTCTACAACCACTTCGAAAGCAAGGACGCTTTCGCCGCCCAGATCATCCGCAACTACGGCGTTTGGGTGGACAAGGCCTGGGACACCGCCATGCAAGGCGCGCCGGCCGAGCCTGTGGCGGCCATGCGCCAGTTGTTTGCCAGCTTCATCCAGCATCACGAGAACACAGGCCTGCAAGGCTGCCTGGTGGGCAACTTCGCCGCAGAAGTGGCCGAGTCCAGCGACGCCTGCCGCGCCGTGCTGTGCGGCGTCATGTTGAGCTGGCGCGAACGGCTGGCCGAGCTCATCGGCCAGGCTCAGTCGCAAAAGCAGATTCGCGACGACCTGCCTGCGCTCACGCTTTCCGGCTTCTTCTGGGACGCGTGGGAAGGCGCCGTGCTGCGCATGAAGGTCGAACACAGCACCCAGCCGCTCAAGGACGTGGTCGATCTGATGCTCGACAAGTTCTTCCGCCCCTGAATCACCCGATCAACTTTCTTTGCCGTACCCATCCGGTCGCCCTGGCGACCTCACCTGACCCAAACTGGAGCCACATCAATGGGAACCCAAGACGCACTCTTCCAGCCCTTCCAACTGGGCGACATCACCCTGGCCAACCGCATGGTCATGGCCCCGCTGACACGCAGCCGCGCTGAACAAGGCAATGTGCCTGGCCCCTTGACAGTCGAGTACTACGCCCAGCGCGCCAGCATCGGCCTGATCATTGCCGAAGCCACGCAGGTATCGGCCACGGCGCAGGGCTACCCATCCACGCCGGGCGTGCACACGGCCGAGCAAGTGGCCGGCTGGCGCAAGGTGACCGACGCCGTGCACGCCAAGGGCGGCAAGATCTTCGTGCAACTGTGGCACACCGGCCGCATGTCGCACACGGCCTTCCAGCCTGGCGAGCAAGCCCCTGTGGCACCTTCGGCCATTGCAGCCAAGGCCAAGACCTTCGTGCCCGGCCAGGGCATGGTGGACACCTCGGTGCCCCGCGCCCTCGAAACAGCCGAGATCGCTGGCGTGGTCAATGACTTCCGCACCGCTGCGCGCAACGCCATCGAGGCCGGCTTTGACGGCGTGGAAATCCACGGCGCCCACGGCTACCTGCTGGATGCCTTCCTGCGCGATGGCGCCAACAAGCGCACCGACATCTACGGCGGCAGCATCGAAAACCGCGCCCGCTTCCTGCTGGAAGTGATGGCCGCCGTGACCGCTGAAATCGGCGCAGGCAAGGTCGGCATCCGCCTGTCGCCCGTGTCGCCTGTCAACGACTCGAGCGAAAGCAACCCCCAACCGCTGTTCGAACACGTCGTGCGCGAACTGGAAAAGCTGCATCCCGTGTACATCCACGTGGTGGAAGGCCACACCGGCGGCCCACGTGACAACGCCCCGTTTGACTACGAAGCGCTGCACAAGCTCTACAGCGGTGTGTGGATGGTCAACAACGGCTACAGCAAGGATATGGCCCAGGAAGCCATCGCCAGCGGCAAGGGCGATCTTGTCTCGTTCGGCCGCCTGACCATCAGCAACCCCGACCTGCCCCGCCGCCTGCAAGAGAACGCGCCACTGAACGACTTGTTCTCGGACACCGGTCTTTACGGCGGTTCCGGCGCACACGGCTACACGGACTACCCGTCCCTCGCAGCCTGATTGACTGTGCCTGAAGCGCCACGTGCGCTTCCACGAGCCCTGGCGGACGCCGCCGGGCTCGCTGTTTGATCGGCGCCAAATTTGGCTCGGTTCTCATTTTGAATTGACATGGATCATTGTCAACATCAGAATGGCCGAGCCTTTTTGATGGGCACCGCTTTTAGAACGATCCTTTAGGAGACTCCAGACATGACCATCGCCAACACCGCCGTGCTGATCGCCGCCGTGATGCCCGCCCTCACCATGGGCATGGCCAAGGCCGCCTCGGCCGGCAAGAAGCGCAGCCAGGGCGGCTACGACAACAACGACCCTCGCGCCTGGGCCGGCA